>NZ_JBQYFW010000020.1:0-109734 GCF_056313565.1 Pseudomonas sp. 3B-A001-10F | reverse complement strand
CTCCTACAGGGGCCTGCGGTAACCCCCACTATTTTGGAACACCCCCATGAAGATCACCCCGATCCTCACGCAATTGCGTGGGCAATGCCCTGGCTTTGCCAATCACATTTCGGTGGGTGTCGATCTGGCGCTGCTACAAGGCAACCCGGATCTGCCGACACCTTCGGCCCACATGCTGCCACTGGCCGACTTGGCGAGTGAAAGCACCACCCAAAACCTCACCACCCAACCGATCCGCGACCGCTTCGAAATCGTCCTGGTGCTTGACGCCACCGACGCTACAAAAGCGCTGGATCTGTTGCACGACCTGCGCGCCGAGTTGTGGCGCGCGCTGGTCGGTTTCAAACCTGATTCCACCTACAGCGCCATCGTTTACGACGGCGGCGAGATGGTCTCGATCAACAGCAGCCGCGCCTTTTACCGGCTGCGCTTTTTTGCCGAGTTCCAGCTCGGCCGCAATCTGCCGAGTCAGCCTGCGGAGAGTTGGCACGAACGCGAACTGGACGGTTTGTCGTCCTTTACCGGGGCCACCGTGCGGGTCGATGCGATCGACCCGGCCGACCCCAACCTGAAACGCCCGGGCCCCGATGGGCGCGTGGAAATGACTTTCTCTGGAGACGTAACCCCATGAGCAATCGCATCACCGTACTGCCGGCCGCTGGCCGTGTCGTACCGGACCCGGAGGCGGGCGATCTGCTGCCGGCCGAAGGCCGTGAAGTGCTGGACAGCGCCTGGTGGCGCCGACGTCTGGCCGACGGCGATATCACCCTCAAAACCGCACCAGCCAAACAAAAGGGAGCCAAATAATGGCGATCGGATTCAGCAACATCCCCGCGGACATTCGTGTACCGCTGTTCTATGCCGAAATGGACAACTCGGCCGCCAATAGCGCGAGTTCGACCCTGCGTCGTCTGATCGTCGCTCAGGTCAACGACAACATCGCGCCGACGGAAGTCGGCAAACTGGTGCTGGTGTCCAGCGTTGCGCTGGCGAAAAGCATCGGTGGCCAAGGCTCGATGCTCGCCTCGATGTACGAGACCTTCCGCAAGGCCGACCCGATCGGTGAGATCTGGTGCCTGCCGCTGCACAACACCGAAGGCGCGATCGCCAAAGGCGTGCTGACCCTGACCGGCACCGCCACTCAGGCCGGCGTGCTCAATCTGTATGTCGGCGGCGTGCGTGTTCAAGCCACCGTGGTCAACGGTGCCACCGCTGCCCAAGCGGCCACCGCCCTGGCGCAAAAAATCAACGCCACCGCCGACCTGCCGGTCAGCGCTGCCGCTGCCGAAGGTGTGGTCACCCTGAACGCCAAATGGACTGGCGACAGCGGCAACGACATCAGCCTGCAATTCAATCGCCTGGGCAAGAGCAACGGCGAAGAAACCCCGGCTGGCCTGACCACTGCAGTCACTGCCATGACCGGCGGTGCCGGTGTGCCGGATCAGGTTGAAGCCATTGCCGCGCTGGGTGACGAGCCGTTCGAATTCATCGCACTGCCATGGTCCGATCTGTCGACCCTCAACACCTGGCAAGCGGTCATGGATGACAGCACCGGTCGCTGGTCGTGGGCCAAGCAACTGTTCGGTCACGTCTACAGCGCCAAGCGCGGCACCGTCGGTACGCTGGTCGCAGCAGGCCAGGCGCGTAACGATCAGCACATGACCATTCAGGCGCTGGAGCCGGGCGTACCGCAACCGTTCTGGGTACAAGCGGCGGCACTGGCTGCGCGCACTGCGGTGTTCATCTCTGCCGACGCCAGCCGTCCGACCCAGAGCGGCAGCCTGCCGGGCGTTGACCCGGCACCGGCGAGTGAGCGCTTCACCCTGACCGAGCGTCAGTCGCTGCTCAACTACGGCATCGCCACCGCGTACTACGAAGGCGGCTACGTGCGCATCCAGCGCTCGATCACCACTTACCAGAAAAACGCTTACGGTCAGGCCGATAACTCCTACCTGGACAGCGAAACCATGCACCAGTCGGCGTTCATCGTGCGCCGTCTGCAAAGCGTGATCACCAGCAAGTACGGCCGGCACAAACTGGCTTCCGACGGCACCCGTTTCGGCGCCGGCCAGCCAATCGTCACCCCAGCGACCATTCGCGGCGAGCTGATCGCGCAGTACGCCAAGCTGGAACTCGAAGGCCACGTGGAGAACGCCGAGCTGTTCGCCGAGCACCTGATCGTCGAGCGCGACGTGCAGGACCCGAGCCGCGTGAACGTGCTGTTCCCGCCGGATTACATCAACGGTCTGCGCGTGTTCGCACTGCTCAACCAGTTCCGTCTGCAGTACGACGACGCGGCTTGATCGCCGCGTTTGACCACCAGCATTCAGCCCACCGCGTGTGGGCTTTTTTATTCAAGGGAGTAACACCATGGGTCAACTGATTGCAGGCACCTGCTACGTCAAAGTCGACGGTGCACAACTGACTATCAACGGCGGCTGCGAAGCCCCGCTGATGGCCGTCAAACGCGAAACCGTCGTACCGGGTTTCTACAAGGAAACCGACGTCGCGCCGTCGTTCAAAGTAACCGCGCTGCACACCGCCGACTTCCCGCTGAAGAAGCTGATCGAAGGCACTGACATCACCGTCACCTGCGAATTCAGCAACGGCAAAGTCTACGTGCTGGCCGGTGCCTACCTGGTCGAAGAGCCGGTTTCCAAAGGCGATGACGCCACCATCGAACTGAAATTCGAAGGCATCAAGGGGACCTGGCAATGAGCGGCGCCGTGAAGCTTCAGGTTGCGATCGAAGCTCACGGCGAGCCCCTGACCGAACTCGTCCTGCGCCGTCCGACGGTGCAGGAGGTGCGAGCGATCAAGGCGCTGCCGTACAAGATCGACAAGAGCGAAGAAGTCAGCCTCGACATGGACGTGGCGGCCAAATACATCGCCGTGTGCGCCGGTATTCCACCGTCGTCGGTCAACCAGTTGGATCTGGCTGACCTCAATGCGCTGAGCTGGGCCGTTGCGAGTTTTTTCATGAGTGCGGCGTCGGCGCCATCACCGACCTGATCGCCGTCGCCTATGACCTGGCCTGGTTCTGGAAGGTTGACCCCGAACAGATGATGGCCAGGCCACTGGATGTGCTCCGCGAATCGCTGGAGCACGCGCAACGGATCAATGCGATGCAGCAGGTGCAGTGATGGCAGACGAAGAAAACAAACTGAAAACGCCGGTGCTGATTACGGGCATCGATGAACTGTCGCCCAAACTCGGCGCCCTGCGAGTCAAGGTCGAGAGCTTCAAGAACAATCTCGAACAGACCGGCCTCGGTAAGCTGGACATCAGTGGCCTGTTCAAGGGCGGCAGCGTGATCACGCCGTTCGTGGACGGGATCAAATCGGCGGCGGCGTTTCAGGGCAAATTGACCGAAGTCAGCGACACGGCAAAAACCGTCGACCTGCCCGCTACGCCGAAAGTCGCTGCGCAAAACATGAACGTGTTCAGTGCGTCGATGGAAAAGGTTTCCGCAGCCGTGGACGCGGCACTGGTGCCGGCGGTGGGCGCGTTGGTGGTCGGGCTGGAACCGATGCTGACCCAGGTCGGCAGCCTGCTCGCCGATAACCCGAAACTGGTCGAAGGCCTGGCGGCGGGGGCAATTGCCTTCTCTGCCATGCAAACCGCCGTTACCGGCATGACCCAGGTGATGGACGTGATGAGCATGGTGCTCAAGACCAATCCGATCATGTTGATCGCCATGGGTATCGCAGTGGCGGCCGGTTTGATTTATGCCAACTGGACGCCGATCAGCGCTTTTTTCAAAGGCATGTGGGAGGGCGTGAAAAACATCGGTGTGAGTGCGATGGCGACGTTGCGCTCGATCCTTGACTGGCGACCGCTGGATGCGCTGGCGGCTTTGTGGTCACCGATCGCGGGATTCTTCTCGGGCATTTGGGACAAGGTCAAAACCGTCACCGCGCCAGTGATCGACTTCTTCAAATCGGTGTTCTCGTGGACGCCCGCCGGCATGATCCTGGAAAACTGGGCGCCGCTGACCGGTCTGTTTTCGGCGATCTGGGAATTGCTCCAGGCCTTGAGTGTGCCGGTGATGGCGTTCCTCAAAGGTCTGTTCGACTGGACACCGTTGGGCATGATCATCAACAACTGGGGGGCGATAACGGGCTTCTTCGGCTCGATCTGGACGGCGCTGCAACCGGCGGCGCAAGCCATCAAGGACTTCTTCGGCACGTTGTTCGACTATTCCCCTCTGGGCATGATCGTCAACAACTGGGGCAGTATCGTGGCCTTCTTCGAACCGGTCTGGGCCGCATTGCAAACCTCGGCGCAGCAGATCAAAGGCTTCTTCCAGAGCCTGTTCGAATGGTCGCCGCTGGAACAGATCGCGATGTACTGGCAACCGATCAGCGAAGTGTTTTCGGCGCTGTGGGGCGTGGTGCAGGCGTTGGCCGCACCGGTACTCGAGTTTTTGCACAACATGTTCGAATGGACGCCGTTGGGGCAGATCATCAAGAACTGGGGGCCGATCACCGAGTGGTTCGGCGAGTTGTGGCAAAAACTGCAAACCGTGATTGCGCCGATCAAAGAGTTGTTCGACGGCGGCTTTGCCGGACTGATCGCCAAGGTCACTGGCAAGGTTGAAACGTTCACCGAAGCTCAGCGCCAGACCAACGCCGAAGGCAAAGGCGAACTGGCACCCGCGTTCTTTGGGGCAACGCCGCAAGCAGCCAACGGTGCACTGCAAAGTGGTTCGTTGCCACAGAGTTCTGGCGCACTGATTCAACAAAGCGCAATCAACAACCGCACGCAACTCGAAGGCGGCCTGACCGTGCGCTTCGAAAATGCGCCGGCAGGGCTGCGTACCGATCAACCGCAAACCAATCAACCAGGGCTGGCGCTGTCTTCGCGCATCGGCTATCGCTCGCTGTCGGCAGGAGGTTCCAATGAACTGGCGTGACCGTTTGTTGCCGGCATCCTTTCGTGGTGTCGGCTTCTGGATCGATCAGGCGAAAACCCCGGTCGGTCGCAAAGGTCAGTTGCATGAATACCCGCAACGCGACCTGCCGTATTTCGAGGATCTGGGCCAGCAGGCCAAGACTCACGACATCACGGCATTCATCATCGGCGCCGACTGCCTGGAGCAGCGCGACAAGCTGCTCAAGGCATTGGAGGCGGGCAATGGTGAGCTGGTGCATCCGTGGCTCGGGCGCCTGCAAGTCAAGGTCGGTGAGTGCGACATGACCCATACCCGCCAGGACGGCGGGCTGGTGACGTTCAGTCTGAAGTTCTACCCCGATCGGCCGTTGCCGTTTCCGACCGCCACCGTCAGTACGCAAAAAGTCCTGTTGGCCAAGGCTGACACTTTGCTGGGGTCCGCAGTGTCGCGTTTCGAAGAGGTCATTGTCCGGATTCAAGCGGCACGGATTGGCATTAACAATCTGCGAAACAGCCTGACCGGGGTGTTCGATGTGATTAAGGAACAGCTGAAACCACTGATCGCGCAATACAAGGAAATCACTGAACTGGTCAGAGCCGTCAAGGAGTTGCCCAAGGAAGTGGCGGCGGAGTTCAAGGGGTTGCTCGGCGATATCAAGGAGCTCAAGGCGTTCGCGAAGGAGGGCTACCGTGGCGTGATTGCCGACGTGTCCCAACAACTCGAAGCGATTCGCAAGGCTGATGCGCCGAAGATCACCACGGGCAAGGACACCAATGCGGCGGCGCAAGCCATGGCCGATCTGGTGCAGGACACTTTGATTGTCAAAGTGGCGCAATGGGTCGCTTCAATGCCGGTGGCGGCGAAACCGGTGAAGTTGCTGTCGACCCCTTCCTTGGATCAGCAGTCGAAGCAGCCGATTTCTCGACAGGAAGTGCCGGCTACCGACGATTTACAGGCGCTTCAAAAGGACTTGGTCGAGGCGCTCCAAATGGCCAAAAACAAAGCCGGTCCAGCGCACTATCAGGCTATCAGCGACGTGCAGGATGCTCTGGTGGCGCACCTCAAAGCCGTAGCGTCATCGGGGGTGCGTCTGGTCACCAAGTCGTTTCAGGAAAGTTTGCCGGCACTGGTAGTGGCTTACAAACAATTCAGTGATGCGACACGGGTGACCGAAGTGGTCCAGCGTAACGGAGCGACCAACCCGTTGTACCTGCCACCCAACGACGTGAAAGTCTCTCGGGAGTAGTCATGGACGTAATGGACAACCATGTCACGCTGACCGTCAACAACATGGAATACGGCGGCTGGAAAAGCGTGGAAATCACCGCTGATCTGGAGCGCCAGTTCCGCACCTTCAAACTCGACATCACCTGGCAGTGGCCAGGGCAGACGGTGGATCATCGGATCAAACCGGGTGACCCCTGCGAAGTGAAAATCGGCCAGGACCTGGTGCTCACCGGCTATGTGTTCAAGGCCCCGATTCGCTATGACGGACGCCAGATCAGCCTGAGCATCGAGGGCAGTTCCAAGACTCAGGATCTGGTCGATTGCGCTGCCAGGAACACGCCGAACCAGTGGCAGGAACAACCGCTGCTGAGCATCGTTCAGGCTCTGGCGATGGAGTACGGGCTTATCGTGGTCAATGAAATCCCCGAGACCGCGCGGCTGACCAAACACACGATTGTGCCGGGAGAAACGGTGTTTCAGTCGATCGACCGTTTGCTCTCGCTGCTGCGGGTGTTTTCCACCGATGACGAGCAGGGTCGGCTGGTGCTGGCCAAGCCGGGCAGCGGTGGGCGGGCCAGTGATGCGCTGGAGCTGGGCAAGAATATTTTGTCCGCCAGCGCGTCGATGGATCAGAGCCAGGTGTTTTCCGAATACCGGGTGATCGGCCAGCAGAAAGGTTCGGACAAGAAGAGCGGGGCGGCAGTCAGCGAGGTTGAATCCAGCGCGACCGATCTGAGCTTCAAACGTCGACGCACCACGATCATCAACGAGGGCACCGCGCTGACGTTCGAACTGGCCCAGCAGCGCGCCCTGTGGGAGAGCGCCACCCGTATGGGCCGGGCGCAGACCACCACCTATCAGGTGCAGGGCTGGCGCCAGTCCAACGGCGATCTGTGGCGCCATAACACGCTGGTCAAGGTCACGGATCCGGTGCTTGGATTTGATGGCGACATGCTGATTTCCAAAGTCACGTATTCGCTGTCGGCGCAAGGCTCGGTGACCACGCTGCAAGTGGCGCCGCCGCATACCTTCGATGCCAATCCGACACCCCCTAAGAAAACTTCAGCCTGACTCCGAACCCTGTGGGAGCGAGCCTGCTCGCGAAAGCGCTGGCAGCTTCAACATCAAATCGCCTGACCCACCGCATTCGCGAGCAGGCTCGCTCCCACAGTGGATCGCGTGATGCCTACCTTTGAGGACAATTCATGAGCCTACTGACACGCCTGCTGGCGCGCGGCACTGTCGTGCTCGCCAATTCGGCATCCAAGCTGCAATCGCTGCAAATGCGCCTCACCGCCGGCGAAGTGAACGACGACATGGAGCATTTCGAACCCTACGGCTTCACCAGTAACCCGCTGGCCGGCGCCGAAGGTGTCGTCACTTTTCTCGGCGGCGACCGCTCCCACGCCATCGCGCTGGTCATCGCCGACCGCCGTTATCGCCTGCAATCGCTGGCGTCGGGCGAAGTGGCGATCTACACCGACGAAGGCGACAAAATTCACTTCAAGCGCGGGCGGATCATCGACGTCGAAACCGCCACGCTGAACATCCGCGCCAGCAGCGCGGTGAACTTCGATACGCCGGTGATCAACCAGACCGGCAAGATCGTTTCCACCGGCGATCAGTTGGCCGGCGGCATCAGCCAGATCAAACACGTGCACGTCGGCGTACAGGCCGGCAGCGGCCAGACCGGCGCGCCGGCAGGAGGCAAGTGATGCTGATCAGCCCAAACCTCCACGCCGCGCTGACCCGCGCCGTACTCATCAGCCTGTTCACCTGGCGTCGCGCCGCCGATGACGACGCCCTCGACGACGAAGAACGTTTTGGCTGGTGGGGCGATACCTTTCCCACCGTCGCCGACGATCGCATCGGCTCGCGGCTGTGGCTGTTGCGCCGGGTCAAGCTGACCCGACAAACGCAGATGGACGCCGAGTTCTACGCCCGCGAAGCCTTGCAATGGCTGATCGACGACGGCCACTGCAGCGCCATCGACATTATCAGCGAACGCCTCGACGCCCAGCGCCTGAACCTGCGCACGGTCCTGACCCTGGCCGACGGCGAACGTCTGGACATCAACCCCGATAACAGTTGGCAGGTGATCTATGCCGTTTGAAACCCCTTCGCTGCCGGTGCTGATCAAGCGTACCCAAAGCGACCTGGCCGGCGATTCGCTGCGCCAGTCCGATGCGCAAGTGCTGGCCCGTACCCTCGGTGGCGCGGCTTATGGTCTGTACGGTTATCTCGACTGGATTGCCGAGCAGATCCTGCCCGACAAGGCCGATGAGTCGACCCTGGAGCGCATTGCCGCACTGCGTTTGAACCAACCGCGCAAACCCGCGCAAGTCGCCACCGGCAGCGTCAGTTTTACCGCCACGGCCGGTGCCGTGCTGGATGTCGACACGTTGTTGCAAGCGAGCGATGGCCGCACCTACAAAGTCACCACCGCACGCACCACCGTCAATGGCAGCAACACCACTACCATCGCGGCGTTGGATGCCGGCAGCCTCGGTAATGCCGACGCCGGTCTGGCGCTGACACCGGTGCAACCGATTGCCGGCGTGGTCGGCAACAGTTTCGTGGTGCTGGCGCCGGGTCTCAGCGGCGGCGTGGCACGGGAAAGTCTGGAGTCGCTGCGCTCGCGGGTGATTCGTTCCTACCGCGTGATTCCCCACGGTGGCTCGGCCAGCGACTACGAGACGTGGGCGCTGGAAGTGCCGGGCGTAACGCGCGCCTGGTGTCGTGGCGGCCTGCTCGGGCCGGGCACGGTGACGGTGTTCATCATGCGTGATGAAGACCCGCAACCGGTGCCCAACGATGAGCAATTGGCGGAGGTTCAGAACTACATCGAACCGCTGCGTCCGGTGACTGCGGAAGTGCACGTGCAGCGGCCGATTCAGGTGCCGGTGGTGTATCGCTTCAAGAGCGTCAACCCGGACACCACCGCCGTGCGTGCCGCCGTTGAAGCGCAATTGCGCGACCTGCACAACCGTGAGGCCGATCTGGGTGTGCCGTTGCTGATCAGCCATATCCGCGAAGCCATCAGCAGCGCCGGTGGTGAGTACGATCACACCCTGACCGCGCCGGCCGCTGACGTGCCTGCCGGGCAAAGCGAACTGCTGACCTTCGGAGGTTGCGTATGGGGGGCATAAGAACCGCCGCGCAATATCAGGCGCAGCTGCGCGCCTTGCTGCCCAGTGGCCCGGCGTGGGACCCGGAACGGGTGCCGGAACTAGAAGAAGTGCTGCAAGGCGTCGCCGTCGAACTGGCCCGCCTTGATGCCCGCGCCGCCGACCTGCTCAACGAGATGGACCCGGCCGGCGTCAGCGAACTGGTGCCGGACTGGGAACGGGTGATGAACCTGCCCGACCCGTGCCTGGGCGCCACGCCACTGTTCGACGACCGCCGCCTCGCCGTCCGCCGTCGCTTGCTCGCGGTCGGCAGCCAGGCTGTCGGTTACTACATCGACATCGCCAAAAGCCAGGGCTACCCCAACGCCACCATCACCGAACTCGAAGCCCCACGCATGGGCCGCTCGCGTTTCGGCTCGGCGCATTGGGGCACTTGGGAAGCGCAGTTCATGTGGACGCTCAACACCGGCGGACGCTTGCTGCTGGGGCGACGCTTCGGCGCGAGCTATTGGGGTGAGCGCTTCGGCGTCAATCCGGGCTCGGCGCTGGAATGCCTGATTCACCGCAGTGCGCCGGCGCATACCAAGGTGCACATCAATTATGACTAGGGAGGAATGAGTGGATGGATTATCCGAAGAGCATGCCCGGTGTCGGTTTGGTCAACAGTCGTTTTGTCGATGAGAACCCGATCACCGGAACCCCTGGATCGTTGATTCCTGCGGAGTGGGGCAACGCCCTTACCGAAGAGGTGTTGGCGGTTATCAAAGCGGCGGGTATCGAACCGACCGAAGGCTTGAACACCCAACTGCTCGAGGCCATCCGTGGCAAAAAGCTGTTTGAAACGCCGCCACAATTCGATGTCAGTCAGAAAGTCGCGACGACGGAGTTTGTGCAGCGCGCACTCGGCAGTCTGGCGGGGCAGACCAATTACGTGGGTGATGTTTCGTTGACGGTCGCTGACGTCGGCAAACTCTCGATCTTCACCAGCCCAGGTACGGTGACCCTGCCGGAATGGTCAACTGTGCCTGCGGGAGGCTTGGTGTCGCTGGTCGCAGGTTCCGGTAGTTTGAACGTGAAAGTCAGGAGTGGCGAGAGTCTGGGCACCGCCAGCGCTGGTGCACCGGATAACACGTTGTCATTTGTCGGTGGCAGCTACGTTACTTTTCGCCGGCTTCTGCTCGGTGGTGGCTGGGGCCTGGATTCTGGTGATGGTGCGCTCAAGTACTCGCCAGCGTTTACCGCTTCCTTGAACACTGCAGGCGGCTATCAGCGTTTGCCCAGTGGCCTGATCCTGCAATGGGGACTGGCCACGGGCGGCGCACTCAGCGAAACCATTACCTATCCGATTGCCTTTCCCAAAAGCGTGCTCTTTCTCTCGGGCGGCGATCTTTCACCGGCATTCTCCGACCTGCGCTTTTCCCTTTACCGACTCTCGCAAAGCCAGTTTCAGCGCTTCTCCAATGCTGACCCTGGTGGCTGGAACTGGTTCGCCATCGGCTTCTGAAATCAACGGTGAATGAAATGAAATACATTGATTTTGATGCCCAGGGCGAACTGCTTGGGCGCTATGACTCGGCGATTCACACGCAGATGCCTGCCACTGCTGTAGAAATCTCTGATGAGCTGTTCCTGCGCACGATCGAGGAACGCGACGGCATCTGGAAGTGGACCGACGGCAAGGTCACCAAACATGCATTGCCGAACGTATCGCTGCTGGTTGAAAGCGAACAGCGAGCATCGGCCCTGGCGCGACGTGACGAGCTGCTGGCTGAAGCCGATCAGCAGACCGTCGGTATGGCCGATGCCTACATTGCAGGATTGCTGGATGCCGAAGACATGCAGCGGTTCAAGGCGTATGCCTCCTACAAACTGGCGCTCAACAAGATCGACAGGCAGCCAGGTTATCCGCAGAACGTCGACTGGCCAGTGCTACCGGCTTGATGCTCTTTCTGACATGAAGCCTGCAAAACAGCTTCGTAAACAGTCACCCAGAATAACGGGAGGTCCCCGCGTGGATTATCCAAACAGTGTGCCCAGCGCCGGATTGGTGAATGGGAAGTTCGTTGATGAAAACCCGATGATCGGAACGCCCGGATCGCTGATTCCGGCGGATTGGGGGAATGGGGTCACGCAGGAAATTCTCAACGTGATCAATGCCGGGGGGCTGACCCCCGATGAGAAGAAATACGATCAGTTGTTGCTGGCGATTCAATCGGTGACGGCCAAGGGCTGGAACCAGGATCTGGCGTTGCCGCTATCGGCTTTGCCTTTGCCAACCGTTGCCACGGCGGATGCCCGGTTAACCATCACGCCAGCCGCCGTATCGAGCAGTGGCGGGCGAGTGTCCGTACCGGCGGGCGTATACGTCAGCCTTGGTCAGGAAGTGGTGGCGGGTCAGTTGGGGCGTTCACGTACTTTCACTACCCAGGCTTGGAGCAGCGCGGACCTGCTGCCCAGCTCGAGCTACTTTCTGCGGGCGCAAGTAGTGGGCGGTGTGCTGAGTTTCTATACCCAGCGCGGGACGATTTACGACGCGACACCCGAGACTCTTAAAGGTGTGGCCAACGGCGCTGCCGGCGGCGGGTTTCAGAGTTCGGTGTTGGACATGTGTCTGGCCTGGGTCGTCACCGGCGCGCCAGGCTCCGTGCCGACAGTGCGTGCGATTTACAACCGTGCACGCTTGACCTGGACTCAGACCGTCAACGGCACGGGTGCAGTGTTTCTGCCCCTGGATCCGCATGCGCGTGCCGCACGGCTTGTGGTGGGCAATCCGACGCCCTCATCGACGGCCATCACGAGCGTGGCGTTTCCGGCGACTGGATGGGCCGGGGGCAACTACAGCTATCTGTCACCGGTATCGACGGGTGTATCCAATAATGCGGGAGGCTGGAACCCGGCTACTGTGCAACCGTGCGTGATATTCACCAACAACATCGTCTACGACGTCACGGTTTCGACGCTGACCGCCAGTTTTGATCATGCCAATTTGCGCTCGCTCTGGCAGTCCTATCAGGCTGAGCACAATCTGGGGCAATCCAATGCTGACAGTGATGAATTGCTACTCAGCATGGGGATCAAGAGCCATCCGCTAACCGACTATACCGCCGGCATCGCGATCAATTTCGGGGAAGCTGTGAACGTCCAATTGCAGTGGGAGCTGATTCGATGATCGTCATTCAGGAACTCCATCAGATTGACGGCGAGTTGCGCCTTCCTCAACCCTCCGCTGCCCATGACTGGGACGGTGAGAAATGGGTATTGGACGACGATAAACAGGCTGCGCTGGACATGCAGGAAACTGAACGCTTGTGTGCCAAAGTCGACGCCGCCGCTGACGACGCCCGTACCGCTCTGGCTGGTGACCCGCTCAAAGCCATGGAGTACGCCCAGGCTGCCGCCGATGCTCAGGCCTATCAGGACGCCGGTTACCCGAAAAAGGAAGTGCCACTGTCGGTCGCAGCCTGGGTTGCCAAAGGACGTAGCGCCAAACAGGCCGCCGAGCAGATTTTGAGCAAGGCCTATCAACTGACCGACCATCTGCTGGCGCTGCGTACGCTGCGCCTGAAGGCCAAAGCGCAAATTCGCGCGCAGGCTGCCAAGGGCAACATGGATCTGGCGCGCAGCGCTGGTGACGAAGCTTTGATCGCCATTCGCGAATTGGCCAGCGGCCTTTCCAGCTAAGCCGAAAATTCTGCGTTCCGAGTCACCCAAGCCCACTTCGTTGTGGGCTTTTTATTTTCAGAAAACGGACCGTGGACAGGCACGCAGAAGACGCTGTGTCGACGCCGGTCATTTGTCATTTCAAAGGAACGAACAAACTATGGATTATCCAAAAAGCGTCCCTAGCGTCGGACTGGTCGATGGCCGCTTCGTCGATGAAAACCCGGTGGCGGGTACGCCGGGGTCGTTGATTCCGGCGGTGTGGGGCAACAGTGTCACTGAAGAAATTTTGAGTGTGGTTACAGGGGGTGGCTTGGTGGCCTCAGAGGCGGACACCACTCAGTTGTTCAAGGCGATTCAGTCAATTGTCGGCAACGCCAGCCCGATGCGTTCGATCATCACTCGCCTCGCCGCGACGAAGACACTCACCGAACAAGAACTTGGCCTGGTACTGATCGATGGAGGCACCGCGCCCATGACTGTGACGTTGCCAGCGGCCAATGCTGCTCTGGGTGTGCGCGATGTGATTGTTCGTCGTATGGATAACTCGGTTAACCGGTTGGTAGTCCAGGCATCCGGCGGCGACCGGATTAGGTTTCATACACATTTGTCGGCGAACGGCTATCCGTTTCTGGTGCTGATGGGCGGTGGGGACTGGTGGCAGTTGCGCAGTGACGGTGCTGGCAGTTGGTGGCCGGTTGGACGCTTCGACAATACCCCGCTGGGCAGACCCTCGTTTGAAACCACAATGGCGCTGAACCCCGGCGGTTATGGCCTGCTCAACGGTAACTTTTTCAAGCGTGCGGAATGGCCTTGGCTGTGGGACTTCGCCCAGGCTTCGGGAGTCTTGACGACCGAAGCGGCTCGATTTACCCGAGAAGGTGCGTGGACCACTGGCGACGGTGCGTCGACCTTTCGAATCCCCGAGGTTCGCGGTGAATTTCTGCGAGTTCTCGATGAAAACCGGGGTATGGATGTTGGGCGAGTCGTTGGCAGTTTGCAGAACCATGCACTGCAAAGCCACAACCACTACTTGCCGACCGGTACGGGTTCTTCCAACCGTCCTGCGCCTGCTATCCCCGATACCGTCTGGAGTGTTTCCAGCGACGTCAATTTTTATCCCACCAGCGGAACCATTGCGACGACCTATCCCAACCCGGCATTCGACTCCGACACATTCATCGGCAATATCGGTATTTTCGCCGGCGAAACCCGACCGCGAAACATCGCCCTTCCCGCGCGAATCAAACTGATCTGAGGTGCCCATGTTCAATTATCTGATAGATGACAGCGGTGCCTTGGTTGGCCCTGTCGAGTTCCCGCTCGTGCCGGGAATCGGTCTGCAACTGCCAAGCAATGCTGTGACGCTGAGCATTGAACTCGCCCCAGCGCCCGAGGGGTTTGCCTGGGCCTATGACAACGGCTCGCTGCAACAGCAGATCGATTGTCGTGGCGATGTCTATCGCACTGACACAGGCATTCGGGAAACCTGGAACGCGCTTGGCGAATTGCCGGAGGGCTTCACCCAGTTGCCTTTTCCGGGTGGCTTCCACGTCTGGGTGGGCAACGTATGGCAGGTCGATGAGGCCGCGCAACTGGCGGATCGCAAACGCATCGTTCTCGCTAAGCGCGACGCACTGCTACGCGATGCCGTGCTGCGCATCGCGCCTCTGCAATACGCCGAAGACATCGGCGATGCCAGCCATGACGAACAACTGCTGCTGATCGAGTGGAAGCTCTACAGCGTCGAGCTTAACCGTATTGAAAAACAGAGCGGTTTTCCCGATGCCGTCGCCTGGCCGGTAGTTTCCTGCGTTGTCGTGAACGACTGATACCTGCACAAGGAAACGTTTGTTCCTTTGACCGTTTCCCGGTCTTCGGCCTCGGTGTGGCTAGCCGCTTCAAGCGGCTGAGGCCTGCGCCTAATGTATTTTCAGATTAAGGAGATGAAACTTGGACTATCCCAAGAGTGTGCCCAGTGTCGGCCTGGTCAATGGCCAGTTTGTCGACGAAGACCCGATCGCCGGTAAACCCGGCTCGCTGATCCCGGCGACGTGGGGCAACAGCGTCACGCAAGAGATTCTTAACGTTGTTCAGGCGGCCGGTCTGACGCCGAACGAGTCGTCGAACAATCAGTTGTTGGCGGCGTTGCGCAGTCCGGCATTGTTCATGACTGCGCCGCAGTTTGATGGTGGACGCTCGGCAGCAACGTCCGAGTTTGTGCAGCGGGCGCTGGGCAGTTATGCCAGTGCTCGCGGTATATATGCGGCCACGTCGCTGACCCCGGCCGATGTCGGCTGCTCTATCGGTCTGGGCGGCAACGCGACGTATACCGTGACGCTTCCGGATGCCGCTGCGGTGCCGAGCGGCGCCACGATCAGCCTGCATTGCCGTAACAGTGCGCCCGTCACGGTGGCCAGTAAAACCGGCACGCAGATCAGCCCGCAAGGGGCTTATCTGGCGTCTATCGTTTTGAACAATGGTGAGAGTGCGAACTTCGTCAGGGAGTCTGGAGTGTGGGTGGTCTATGGCACCGCTGCGCTGAAGTACTCAACCAATTACGCCGCACAGTTCGCCACATCGGGATATCAAAAGTTTCCCAGCGGTTTGATCCTGCAGTGGGTAACGGGGGGCTCCGATGCGAATGGCAACATGACGGTGTCGCTGCCGATCAGGTTTCCCAATGCTGTCGTCGGCGGTGTTGCCAATGAAGGCTACCCGGCAGGTTGGGGGGCATCCAACGTCACCGTTTGGGCATTTGACGGCGCGAACTCCACGACAACGATAGCGGTGGCTCGGGTCCGAAGTGTGCAGGCTTCAAGTGTCAAGGTTGATTCGGGCATTTCGGGTCGCATTCTGGTTTGGGGGTACTGACCATGACGATTTACTTCTATGCACAAAGCCTCGGATTCGATCGAGTTGAACACCCCGGTGCGGATTTACCTGACGGCGCCGTAGAAATCACCCAGGCGCAATACGCCGAGCTGTTTGCCGGGCAGGCAAACGGCAAAGTCATCAGCGCCAGTCACTCTGGCCAGCCTGTACTGACCGAACCGCTCAGTTCCCCGGTTGCGCTTGCCAGTGATGAGCGCGCATGGCGCAACCAAGTACTTCAAAACACTCAATGGATGGTGTTTCGCGACGCCGAAGAGCTTGAAGTTGGCGGCGGCACGACCCTGCGCGCCGAAGAGTTCAAACAGCTACTTGCCTACCGACAGGCGCTGCGCGACTGGCCCAATCAGCCGGACTTCCCGGATGCCCGCTCGCGCCCGGTCGAACCTGACTGGCTTGAAGATTTGCTGCGGACCCATGGCTGAGCGGTTCGCCCTTCCATCAAGGATAGATATACATGGATTACCCAAAAAACGTCCCGGGCTCAGGCTTGGTCGACGGCAAGTTTGTCGATGAAGATGCCATCGCTGGAACGCCGGGGTCGTTGATCCCGGCGAGCTGGGGCAACAGTGTCACCCAGGAAATTCTCAGCGCGATTACCGCAGCGGGTCTGAAGCCCGATGAAAACCAGACCGATCAAATGGCTCAGGCGATCCGTCAATTGTCCAGGCCTGATCCGCTACAGCAGTTTCCTGTGCAGGTGTATCGCAGGAATGTGCTGATCAATGGCGGGTTCGATATCTGGCAGCGCGGCACGACCAACCAAGGGCCAAATATCGGTGGCTATGTAGCGGATCGTTTTCGCTGCGACTGGAATGGCAATGCTGCCGTGACCATCTCTCGCCAGGACTTTGCTCCGGGGCAGACAGAAGTGACAGGCGAGCCGGGTTATTTTTTACGCTGGCAGCAAACCTCAGCGGGCGTCGGCGCTACCGAGCACAAGATTTCCCAAAGCGTTGAGTCAGTCAGGACTCTGGCCGGACGAACCGCCACCGTGACCTTTTGGGCGCGCTCCGATGCCACACGCTCATTGAAAGTGACGATCGGCCAGTACTTTGGCAATGGTGGTTCGGAAGCCGTCGTCAAAGTAGTCGATGTTTTTCCATTGAGCACGGCATGGAGCAAGTACAGCGCAACGTTCCAAGTGCCATCGATCGCGGGGAAAATGCTGGGCGCCAATGATTGTTTGCGCTTGGCTTTTGATTTGCCGCTCAACGTTTTGCAAACCGTGGATCTGACTCAGGTTCAATTGGAAGAGGGACCGGTTTCCACTCCATTCGAATACCGTCTTTCTGGCGAAGAATTGACGTTGTGTCAGCGTTATTTCGAAAAGTCTTTTGCCAACCGTTTACCGATTCGTGCAAACAACGGCACTGGCACCTGCATCGTCTCGTTTACTCAGGCAGCGGCTGGAAATACCGGTCAATACGGTATGGTCGTAGACATGCAGACTCAGAAGAGAGTGCAGCCGACTGTTGTCCTGTATTGCCCTGGAAATGCAAGTAATCAGGTTTGGAACTATTCGCAGGGAGTGCCTTGCACAGGCACTACGGTGCAAAGTGTGACACAGCGTAGTTTCGCGATCGGCACTGTGACGCCTGTAAACAGTCAGCCCGGTAACGGATTGCAGATTGAATGGACAGCGGACGCTGAGATCTAGGAGTGACCCCATGACCTATCAACTGACCACTTGCGGAGTACTGCGCACGGAGGACTCTTCGTTTATCCCGCAGGACCCAACCAATCGCGACTGGCTTGATTATCAAGCCTGGCTGTTATCTGGCGGCCAAGTCTTGCCGTTGAATGAAACCCTCGAAAAAGCAGCCCCGGACAGCTCAGTGACAACTCTGGCAAAAAAATGGCTTGCAGGCATTGGCCGGCAACCGTGATTCAATCGGGGCAATATCCAGGGAGGATCAAGCATTATGCAAATAACTGAAAACAACCTTATCGACATCATGCCCAACGCCCGCTCCCAAGCGGGCGTTTTTGTTTCGGCGCTCAACAGCGCGATGGCGCGCCGTCATATCGACTCGCCGAAACGCGTCGCGGCGTTCCTTGCGCAAGTCGGTCACGAGTCCGGGCAATTGCGCTACGTGCGCGAACTGGGCAACAACCAATACCTGAGCAAATACGACACCGGTACGTTGGCCTTGCGTCTGGGCAACACACCAGAGGCTGACGGCGACGGACAAAAATACCGAGGGCGCGGGCTGATCCAGATCACTGGCCGCAGCAACTATCGCCAGTGCAGCGTTGGCCTGTTCGGCGATGAACGTCTGTTGTCCCTGCCCGAACTGCTCGAACAGCCACAATGGGCCGCCGAGTCTGCGGCATGGTTCTGGGAACAGAACGGCTTGAACGAACTGGCTGATCGCGATCAGTTCAACACCATTACCCGTCGCATCAACGGCGGGTTGAACGGTTTGCAGGATCGTCTGGAAATCTGGGCGCGGGCGAGGGCGGTGCTATGCCAATCCCCTGGCGAATGATCGCTGTTGTGTTGCTGGCTGCTGGTGCCTTTGCAGCGGCCTGGCAATTTCAGGAGTGGCGCTACGGCCGACAGTTGGCCGAGCAGGCCCGGTTAAACGCCGAAACCCTTAATCAACTGACGCAGACCGCCGCCACTGCGCAACAGGCTGAGCAGGATAAACGTCTGGCGCTGGAGCAACGGCTCGCGACCAGTGAACAAACCCACTACCGAGCGCTGAGCGATGCCCAACGTGATCAGGATCGCCTGCGCGATCGTCTTGCCACTGCTGATGTGCGCCTGTCAGTCCTTCTCGACGCCAGCGACGTTGCCCCAGGCTGCAACGTGCCAGCCACCGCCGGCGCCAGCGGCGTGGATCATGCAACCGTACGCGCCCGACTTGACCCGGCGCATGCTCAACGAATTATCGCCATCACCGACACCGGCGACCGTGGACTGATCGCCTTGCAGGCTTGTCAGGCCTATGTCAGAGCGCTGGCGCCCGAACATTTTGAATGAGTCTGTGTATTGAAAGCGCAACCGGCTCGTGTACGGTGGAGGCATTCCACACGATCCGGAGCACGCCGTGAAAGAGATCACTCAACTGGCCGCCGACCTTGGCCGACGTCTGCAACTGCTCAATGCCCACGTCACCACCGCTGAATCGTGTACCGGTGGCGGGATTGCCGAAGCCATCACGCGGATCCCGGGCAGTTCGGCGTGGTTTGAGGCTGGCTACGTCACGTATTCCAACCGGCAGAAAACCCAGCAACTGAATGTACCGACCGAGTTGTTCGAAACGGTGGGCGCGGTCAGTCGCGAGGTGGTTGAGGCGATGGTGCGTGGCGCTCAGGACAAAAGCCTGGCGCGATTTGCCGTAGCGGTCAGCGGTGTCGCCGGGCCGGACGGTGGCTCGCCGAACAAACCGGTCGGTACGGTGTGGCTGGCGTGGGGCGTTGGCGAGATGGTCACCACTGAGGTTCAGCACTTTCCCGGCAACCGCGATGAAGTCCGCCGACAAACGGTGAAGGCCGCGCTAGAGGGGCTCCTGCGACTAGCTGCACGAGAAATCGAAAATCAGGGGTAGGCGATCCGCGAACGCTGTGGAATAATACTGGCTACTTATACAGGTGTTGGCCGTCAGGCCTTATTGATTACGTGAGGACTTTAATGGACGACAACAAGAAGAAAGCCTTGGCTGCGGCCCTGGGTCAGATCGAACGTCAATTCGGCAAGGGTGCCGTGATGCGTATGGGCGATCAAGACCGTCAGGCGATCCCGGCTATCTCGACTGGCTCTCTGGGTCTGGACATCGCACTCGGCATCGGCGGTCTGCCAAAAGGCCGTATCGTTGAAATCTACGGTCCTGAATCTTCCGGTAAAACCACGCTGACCTTGTCGGTGATCGCCCAAGCGCAAAAAGCCGGCGCGACCTGCGCATTCGTCGACGCCGAACACGCCCTCGATCCTGAATACGCCGGCAAGCTGGGCGTCAACGTCGACGACCTGCTGGTGTCCCAGCCGGACACCGGCGAACAGGCGCTGGAAATCACCGACATGCTGGTGCGCTCCAACGCTGTTGACGTGATCATCGTCGACTCCGTGGCAGCACTGGTACCGAAGGCTGAAATCGAAGGCGAAATGGGTGACATGCACGTGGGCCTGCAAGCCCGTCTGATGTCCCAGGCGCTGCGTAAAATTACCGGTAACATCAAGAACGCCAACTGCCTGGTGATCTTCATCAACCAGATCCGTATGAAGATCGGCGTGATGTTCGGCAGCCCGGAAACCACTACCGGTGGTAACGCGCTGAAGTTCTACGCTTCGGTTCGTCTCGACATCCGCCGTACCGGCGCGGTGAAGGAAGGCGACGAAGTGGTCGGCAGCGAAACCCGCGTCAAGGTTGTGAAGAACAAGGTCGCTTCGCCGTTCCGTCAGGCCGAGTTCCAGATTCTTTATGGCAAGGGCATTTATCTCAACGGTGAGATGATCGACCTGGGCGTGCTGCACGGTTTCGTCGAGAAGTCCGGCGCCTGGTATGCCTACGAAGGCACCAAGATCGGTCAGGGCAAGGCCAACTCGGCCAAGTTCCTGGCGGATAACCCGGAAATCGCCGCGAAGCTCGAGAAGCAACTGCGTGACAAGCTGCTGACTCCAGCCGTGATCGACTCCAAGGCCTCAGCAGTCAAAGAGACTGAAGACGACCTGGCCGACGCTGACATCTGATTGCAGCGATGACCACTGCAGTACTCGATACCCTCGTCGCGGTGCGACGAACCGCCATGGACCTGCTCGCACGTCGCGAGCATGGTCGAGTCGAGCTGACGCGCAAATTGCGTCAGCGCGGCGCCGAGGCGGAGATGATCGAAACAGCCCTCGACCGTTTGACGGAAGAGGGGCTGCTTTCCGAAGCCCGCTACCTTGAAAGCTTTGTTTCCTACCGTGCCCGTTCCGGCTATGGCCCTCTGCGGATTCGCGAAGAGCTGAGCCAGCGCGGTTTGCAGCGCGCCGATATTGAACTCGCCCTGCGCGAAAGCGGTATCAGTTGGCAGGAGCAATTGCAGGAGACGTGGCAACGCAAGTTCTCCGGGCATTTACCGATTGATGCGAAAGAACGGGCCAAACAGGGCCGGTTCCTGGCCTATCGGGGGTTTTCGATGGAGATGATCAACCGCTTGTTCAGCGGTCGAGGGATAGACGATTAAACCGATTCAATAAAAACGGCCCGCTATGAAAATAGCGGGCCGTTTTTTTTTGCCCTCAAATTGCCTTTGACGGTTCGCGGCTGCGTTGCGCTGTTTGCGGTTGGGAATCTGCCCAGTTTTCCGGCAGGTTGATGTAATCGATCAACTCCCTCAGACGCCCGTGAGTGCGCGCGTTGAAAGCGAAGGCCAGTCGCGCCAGATGGCTGAACTGCGCTTCATCGTGTTCCTCGCCGGCGTAGGCGTGTTGATGAAACCGATCGCTCAGGCACAAATCGGCAAAGGCCTCCTGCATGTGCTCCAGCGCTCGATCGCTGAGTTTGTGATGCATGCGGATCACGAATTGGCGCTTGAGCCAGCGACTGGAGTGGAAGTTACTGTAGAACTGGTTGATCTGCTCCACCGCCTCGTCGACGCTGTAGACCAGTCGCATCAGTTTCATGTCGGTCGGCAGGATGTAGCGGTTGCTCTCCAGTTGCTGGCGGATAAAGTCCATCGCGCCCTGCCAGAACGTGCCGCCCGGCGCATCCAACAGCACCACTGGCACCAATGGACTTTTACCGGTCTGGATCAATGTCAGCACTTCCAGCGCTTCATCCAGCGTGCCGAAGCCACCGGGGCATAAAACCAGTGCGTCGGCCTCTTTGACGAAAAACAACTTGCGGGTAAAGAAGAAGTGGAACGGCAGCAGATTGCCGGTGCCGTCCACCGTCGGGTTGGCATGCTGTTCGAAGGGCAGGGTGATATTGAACCCGAGGCTGTGATCGCGGCCGGCACCTTCGTGCGCGGCGGCCATGATGCCGCCGCCAGCCCCGGTGATGACCATTATCCCCGAGCGGGTCAAGGCTGCACCGAGTTCGCGGGCCATCGCATACAACGGATGTTCGACCGGTGTGCGCGCCGAACCGAATACGGTGACTTTGCGTCGGCCCTTGAATTGCTCCAGTACCCGAAACGCCTGCTCCAGTTCGCGCAGGGCTTGCAAGGTGATCTTGGCATTCCAGCGGTTATGGTCTTCCTGGGCCATGCGCAGCACGGTCAGGATCATGTCGCGGTAGATGGGAATATTCGGGCTGTTGGGGGAAACACGGTTGAGTTGTTCTTCGACCTTGCTGATGAGGTCGGGGCCGCTTTCCTGAAAATGACGACTGAGCAAGTCATTCGGTTGGTAAGGCATTCAACGTCTCCTTCTGCACAGGGCGTCGGCCCTGACGAGCGGCGTCAGTGCCGCGCTGCAAAAAACACACGATCGGCAGTTCCTTGCCTGCCGTTGAAAAAAGATCGGGAATACACTGAATCTAGACCCTCGCACGGATTTGCGCTGACTTGATCATTGCGCCGTAAAGTTTTGGCTGGCAATCGTTTATTGATTTTCCGCGCGTTGCTTCACCGCTCGTCTGAACGTGCGCCGAGGGGCAATCCCTCTGATTAACTAACGTACAGGCGCCGTACGACAGCTTTGCGTCAACGATCGTACGCCAGGCGCATGCAATTCAAGGATTCGTGGGTGGCAAGGAGGCGGGACATATGGCCAGAGTGATTCTGGAGATCGATACGCAACTGTATCGGATGTTGAAAGCGGCAGCCGAGACCAATCAACTCAGTCTCGAAGAGGAGTGCTGCCGGCGGTTGGCGGGCGGCGAGCGCCGTTCACACTATCTACAGGCCTTGCTGGCCGAACTGCGCGCCGAGGATGAACAGCGGCGCGCCAATTCGCGATGATTACTTCTTCTTCGCCGGGGCGGCTTTCGGGCAATCCGATTCCTGGTAGCTGGCGGAGCCGATCGCTTTGTTGGTTTTCACTTCAGTGAAGTCGTAACGCATGATCGCACCCTTGGCCATCAGCTTGCGGAACGACGGGTTATTGCACACCGAGGCGCCCAACTGGAAATACACGGCTTTAGGGTCAGCGCGCATTTTGTCGGCGTGGCTCTTCTGCACGCTCAGGTGGTTGATCAACTGCGTGCCTTCCACGGTGAAACCCTGATCAAGAATGTCTTCACTGATGGCGCGTGGCGTGCCGACGCTGCTTTGTGCGGCGACGTTGCGCAGCTCGCGGTTCAGATTCTGCTCACTCAGGGATGCAGCCTGAGCGGTGAAGGACGACGCCAGCAGAATGGCAGCGGTAGGAACGATAAGGCGCAGCATGAAACTCTCCTGATTCAGTGACTGGTGGTTCGACCAGCCCTGTGGCTGTGCGTTCAGTGGCGCCGGATTATAGGGGAGCCGGTCGGGACGGTACAGGTTTGCACTCGCCGCTCTGGTAAACTGCCGGCCTTTATAGCCTTGCCGAGTGCTGTGCGTGTCGAGTTTTCCTGCCGTAAGGCGTTGCCCGTGACCCATCATGCCCCCAACGCCGTAGCCCGCTTGCGCGATCAGCGCGAGGACGAGGGCATCAAGCCGATTCAGGCCCGTGGCTTTCGCTCCGAACGTTGCCGCGATTGCCGGGTGATCATCAGCCATTGCCTGTGCGCATGGCGACCTAGTGTCGAGACGCGGTCGGGCGTGTGCCTGATCATGACCGGCAAGGAAGTGTTCAAACCGAGCAACACCGGTTGGCTGATTGCCGACGTGGTGCGCGATAACCATGCGTTTATCTGGTCGCGTACCGAGCCCGATCCGCAGATGCTGGCGCTGCTCAATGACCCGCAATGGCAACCGTACCTGGTGTTTCCCGGCGAATACGTGGAGCCCTCGCGAGTCACCAACACCGTCGCCATCGATAGCAGCAAGCGCCCGCTGTTCATTCTGCTCGACGCCACCTGGACCGAAGCGCGGAAGATTTTCCGCAAGAGCCCGTATTTCGACCGTTTGCCAATCCTCAGCCTGCTGCCCGATAAACTCTCACGCTACCGCTTGCGCCGTTCAACCCGCAGTGAGCACCTGTGCACCGCCGAAGTCGCGGCGTTGTGCCTGGAGCTGGCCGGTGACAGCGATGCCGCCTCGGCGTTGGACGCCTATTTCGACGTGTTCACCCAGCATTACCTCGGCGCCAAACAGCAACTGGACATGAATGAAGCGACGCCGGCTCACGCCGAGTTGTTGCCTTATATACGAAAGCCGCAGCCGGAGTTGGCCCAATAGTGGCCCATACTGTACAAGCCAGCGGCCGTGCTGCTTGACCACCCCGTCTTCGCTGGGCATGCTTGGCGCCGATTAGGGTGCGGCCAAGATTTGAAACGCCGTGTTTGCTGTTGATTGGCGTTGAACGTGCCCCTGTGGATATCGCTTGAAAGCGGCATCTTGAGTTGCTTTGGCCAGACCGGAATGCTCCGGGTCTGCCATCAAAAACAGGATCATTTGAAAAATGGCCACATACGACATCCTGATTGCCGATGATCACCCCCTGTTTCGTAGCGCCCTGCATCAAGCGGTGACGCTGGGCCTTGGCCCGGATGTACGGCTGGTGGAAGTGGCGAGCATCGCCGAGCTGGAAGCGCGTCTGACCGAAAAGGCTGATTGGGATCTGGTCCTGTTGGACCTGAACATGCCCGGCGCTTTCGGGTTTTCCGGGTTGGTCATGCTGCGCGGGCAGTACCCGCAGATTCCGGTGGTGATGGTTTCGGCGCAGGAAGAAGCTTCGGTGATGGTCAAATCCCGTGAGTTCGGCGCCAGTGGTTTTATTCCCAAGTCCAGCGACCTCAGCGTGATTCAGGAAGCGGTGCGCAAAGTGCTCGATGGCGATGTGTTCTGGCCGCCGCAAGCGTTCGAGGCAGTCGCCGTTTCCGACGAAGCCAAAGCCGCCAGCGATGGCCTTGCCAGTCTGACGCCGCAGCAGTTCCGCGTGTTGACCATGGTCTGCGAAGGCCTGCTGAACAAGCAGATTGCCTATGAACTGAGCGTGTCGGAAGCGACCATCAAGGCCCACGTCACGGCGATCTTTCGCAAGCTGAATGTGCGCACTCGCACGCAAGCGGCTTTACTGCTGCAACAACTTGAGTCAATTCCGAGCCAATAATGGCTGGCGTCTTCACGCTTTTTTGACTTTTGTTGATCTAGCTTTCCCACTTCTTTTTGGTTGGTTTCTACTTTATGTCACCTTTCAAGGGCCAGACCGGCCTGAAACGTATCCTCAATGCCTCCGGTTACTCGCTGGATGGCCTGCGCGCAGCTTTCACTGGTGAAGCGGCGTTCCGTCAGCTGGTGCTGCTCAATGTCGTGCTGATTCCGCTGACGTTCTTCCTTAATGTCAGCCGTGTCGAACAAGCGCTGTTGATCGCTGTGTGCCTGTTGGCGCTGATCGTCGAGTTGCTGAATTCGGCGGTAGAAGCGGCCATTGACCGCATCTCGCTGGAACTGCATCCACTGTCGAAGAATGCCAAGGACATGGGCAGCGCCGCACAATTCGTGGCATTGAGCATGATCGCGCTGGTGTGGGCAGTGATTCTGCTTTAAGCGATTGTCGGCAAAACGATCTCGTCGCTGCGCTGCACCCCGGCGGTGAAAGCGCGGCACAGATCGAGAAATTCGCGCATGGCAGAAGTCTGATACTTCTGTTTGTGCCAGATGAAGTAGAACTGTCGCGCCAGATCCAGATCCGGCGTTTCCACCGGCACCAGACTGCCGCGGCGGAACGCATCACGCAGCGCCAGCCGCGAGATGCAGCCAATCCCTAGTCCTGATTCCACCGCGCGTTTGATCGCTTCGGTGTGTTCCAGCTCCAGACGGATATTCAATGCGCTGCGATGGTGACGCATGGCCTGATCGAAGGTCAGCCGCGTGCCGGAACCCTGTTCACGCAGAATCCATGCCTCGCGAGTCAGTTCTTCCATGGTCGCGCTGCCGCGTTGGGCCAGCGGATGCTGCGGCGCGCAGAACACCACCAGCTCATCCTCGACCCAGCTCTGCACTTCGATGTCCGGGTGGCTGCAATCGCCTTCGATTAGACCCAGATCAATTTCGTAATGGGCGACTTGTTGCACGATATTGGCCGTGTTCTGTACGTGCAGCTTCACCTGGCTTTCCGGGTGGCGCTGCATGAAACTGCCGATCAGCAGGGTCGCCAGATAATTGCCGATGGTCAGCGTCGCGCCCACCGACAGCGAGCCGAAACCGGATTTGCCGTTGAGCAGGTCTTCGATTTCCTTGGCCTGATCGAGCAGGGCCACCGCTTGCGGCAAGAGCTGTTTGCCGAGGGCGTTGAGGCTCAGCCGTTTGCCAGCGCGGTCGAACAGCTGGCAGCTGGATTGGCGCTCGAGTTCGGTGATCGACGTGCTGGCGGCCGACTGCGAGAGGTTGAGCAGACCCGCAGCACGGGATACGCTTTCCTGCTGGGCGACGGCGACGAAGACTTGCAGTTGACGGAGAGTAAATCGCATATCGATATAACCGATAACCCTTATCTTAATAATCCAGTTAACAGATATTGTCGTCGCTATTAGAATGCGATGCAATTGCGCACCGTCGCCTTCAAAAGCCAGCGCAGACCCAATCTCCAGGAGTCAAACGTACATGAGCAACATGAACCACGAGCGTGTCCTCAGTGTTCATCACTGGAACGACACTCTGTTCAGCTTCAAGTGCACCCGCGATCCGGGCCTGCGCTTCGAGAACGGTCAGTTCGTGATGATCGGCCTGCAACAGCCCAACGGCCGGCCGCTTATGCGCGCTTACTCGATCGCCAGCCCGAACTGGGAAGAGCATCTGGAGTTCTTCAGCATCAAGGTGCAGGACGGCCCGCTGACCTCGCAACTGCAGCACTTGAAGGAAGGCGACGAGATCATCATCTCGAAGAAGCCTACCGGCACCCTGGTTCTTGACGACCTGAACCCGGGCAAGCACTTGTACCTGCTGAGCACCGGCACCGGTCTGGCGCCGTTCATGAGCGTGATTCAGGACCCGGAAACCTACGAGCGCTTTGAAAAAGTGATCCTGGTTCACGGCGTACGCTACGTCAACGAAGTCGCCTACCGCGAATTCATCACCGAGCACCTGCCGCAGAACGAGTTCTTCGGCGAGGCGCTGCGTGACAAGCTGATCTACTACCCGACCGTGACCCGCGAGCCTTTCGAGAATCAGGGCCGCCTGACCGATTTGATGCGCAGCGGCAAGCTGTTCAGCGACATCGGCCTGCCACCGATCAACCCGCAGGACGACCGCGCGATGATCTGCGGTAGCCCGAGCATGCTCGACGAGACCAGCGAAGTGCTCGACAGCTTCGGCCTGAAGATCTCGGCGCGGATGCGCGAGCCGGGTGATTACCTGATCGAGCGTGCGTTCGTCGAGAAGTAAGCCCCCCCTTAAAAAGCCCCCATTGCCTATGCAGGCAATGGGGGCTTTTTTATGCCCGAAACATTTCCTTCATGCCTGCCACGATCCATGTGGGTGCGGCCTCAGGCTGTGGCAGGAATCACTTCGAGCACGCGGATCTGCTCTGGCGTCGGGTAATGCCAGCGCACATCCAGATCCCAGAATTGCGCACCGTACTCGCGTTCAGGCGCCGGGATTTGATAGGCCGGACGCGGATCCTGGGCCAGGCACTGTTCAATCAGCTCAACCAAGGGTTCGCCAAGGCGCTGAGCGTGTGTGTGCGCTTGTTTCAGCGCTGAGTCCGTCCATTGCACGTCAATCAACTGCGGCGCGGTGCTGGCGATGCTATTGGCGGCGTCGGGGATGATATCGGCGTAAGGCACGTAGGGTTTGATGTCGAGAATCGGCGTGCCGTCGAGCAAGTCGATCCCGGAGATGAACAACCGATTGGCTTCAACCTTGTCCAGTTTCACCACCGATTGGCCGATGCCGTTTGGTCGATGGGTGGCACGGGTGGCGAATACGCCCATGGATTTGTTGCCGCCCAGTCGCGGTGGGCGGACTTTCAGCCGTGGTTTGTCTTCCAGTGCCTGATGGAACAGAAACAGCAGCCAAACGTGACTGACCTGCTCCAGCCCTTGCACGGCGTCACCCTGATCGAACGGCGCCACCAGTTCCAGCACGCCACGTGCGGCGGGGGCCAGTTGCGGTTGACGGGGGATGGCGAATTTCTCCTTGAAGCAGGAGCGCACGAAGCCGATGGGGGAGACGCTGTAAGTCATGGTGTGTATTCGAAGCGGGGCAGGGGTGGGCATGATAACCCGTCCCGCATGAGGTCTGGTGCTGGCAGGGCTGACCTCTTCGCGAGCAAGCTCGCTCCCACATTTGATCTATGGCGTGCACAAGATCCCTGTGGGAGCGAGCTTGCTCGCGAAGGCCGCGCCGCCGATCTACAGACTGAACCCACCATCCAGCGGAATAATATTCCCGGTCATATAGGCCCCAGCCGTACTCGCCAGACTGATCGCCAACGCCGCCATTTCCTCTTCACGCCCCCAACGCTTCATCGGAATCAGCGCCGTATCCTCGGCCAACACCTGCTGATCATTGCCAATATGCTGGGTCATCTTGCTCGGAAAGCGCCCCGGCGCAATCACGTTGACGTTGATGTGCTGGCTCACCAGTTCCCGCGCGAGAATCCGCGACAATTGATGCAGGGCAGCTTTACTTGGCCCGTAGGCATACGCCTGCTCGCCAAACGAAGAAATCCCCGCCACCGAACCGATGTTGATGATCCGCGCCGGGTTCGCCGCCGAACCCGCTTTGCGCAACAACGGTAGAAACTGCTGGATGCAACTGAACACCGACGTCACGTTGAGCTGCATGACTTTTTCCCAACCCTTGACCGGGTAGCTCTCCAGCGGCGCGCCCCAAGTAGTGCCGGCGTTGTTCACCAGAATATCCAGTTGCGTGATCTGCTCGCCCAGGCGCGCGGCCAGTTCCTGCACGCCTTCTTCCGTCGCCAGATTCGCCGCCACGCCGTGACACTTGCCCAAGGCGCTGAGTTCTTCCGCGGTTTGATGGCAGGCTTCGGCGTCGCGCGAGCAGACATAGACGCGCGCGCCAGCCTCGACAAAGGCTTTGGCGATCATTTTGCCGATACCACGGGTGCCGCCGGTCACCAGAGCGGTGCGGCCTTGCAGGGAGAAATACGGGTGCATGGCGAGTCCTGAGTGCTAGGGATCAATACACCCTAGTCGTCAGCCGCGAAAAGCGGAGCCACTATTTTCAGAGGGAATGAGCGGTCATGCGTTGCGGCGGCGACCATCAGTCGCCACCGCAGAAGGAGATCAGGCCGGGCGAACGCGCAGGGTCAGCCCCTTGAGGAAGTTGCGCAGCAACTGGTCGCCACACGGGCGGTAGTTGGTGTGGCCGACCTTGCGGAACAGCGCACTCAGCTCAGGCTTGGACACCGGGAACTCGGCGGCCTTGAGGATCGCGTGCATGTCGTCTTCTTTCAGTTCGAAGGCCACGCGCAGTTTTTTAAGGATGATGTTGTTGGTCACCGGCACTTCGATCGGCTGCGGCGGACGGCTTTCGTCCTTGCCACGCTTGAAGATCACCAGACCGTCGAGGAAGTGCGCGATGACTTCGTCCGGGCAGCGCACGAAACCTTCTTCGTCTTCTTCTTTCTTATCGAGCCAGGTCACTACGTCGGCGAGCGCTACTTCCATGCCGCCGAGCTTGATGATTTCGACCACTTTCTTGTCGCTGATGTCGAGCATGTAGCGCACGCTGCGCAATACGTCGTTATGAATCATGTGAGTAATCCTGATAAGCGTTGTGGGCAGCACGCAGGCGCGCTGCCGGAATGTGTGGCGGCAGTGGAAGTCTTAGAACTTCTCTTTGCCGGACAGGTAGCGCCATTGGCCGACCGGAACCTTGCCGATCGAGACGCCGCCGATACGGATGCGACGGATGCCGATGACCTTCAGGCCCACCGCTTCGCAAAACTGGGCGATGATGCCGGGCTGCGGGTTTTTCATGGCGAAGCGCAGCCGGTTTTCGTTCTGCCAGCTGGCCTTGACTGGCGGCAGCTCCTTGCCCTTGTGGGTCAGGCCGTGCTGCAGGCGATTGAGGCCGTGGGCGACCATGTCGCCTTCGACTTCGACAATGTATTCCTGCTCGATCTTCGCGGCGTCGGCGGTGAGCTTGCGGAGGATTTTCCAGTCCTGAGTGAACACCAGCAGACCGCTGGCCTTGGCTTGCAAGTCGGCGCTGGCGGTCAGGCGCAGGAAGTGCCCGCGCAACGGGCGCTTGCTAAAACGGTGCTCTTCGCTGAGGGTTTCGGCGCTCAGCGATTGCATGGCGGTCTCGACGCCCATACCGGCTGGCGCGTTGAGCAGGATGGTCACCGGCTCCGGCGCGGTGGCCCTGGCGTCCTTGTCCAGCTCGACCTTCTGCTCGCCGACCTTGAATTGCGGCTCGTCAATCACTTCGCCGTCAACGGTGACCCAGCCGCCCTCAATGAACAGTTCGGCCTCCCGGCGGGAGCAACCGACCAGTTCGATGAGGCGTTTGGAGAGGCGAATCGGGTCAGTCATGACAGGGCCGTAACAAAAAAGGGGTGGGCATTGTACCTGTGTGGCGCCGGTTAAGCCCGGTTCCATTTACAGGCGCTGAATTCAATGTGGGAGCGAGCTTGCTCGCGAAGGCGTCCTGCCAGTCTATGTGTGCAGTGACTGGTACACCGCATTCGCGAGCAAGCTCGCTCCCACAGGGGTTCCCTGGTGTATCAGCCGTTGCCTGAGCGTTGCTGATTTTGTCGCAGGCGCATGTGCAGCAACGGATACGGCTGGCCCATGCCATCCACCTCCGAACGGCCGATCACCTCAAAACCCTGCTTGAAGTAAAAGCCCAAGGCTTGTGGGTTCTGCTCGTTGACGTCGAGTTCATCGGCATTCAAGTGCTGCATCGCGTAGGTGAGCAGTTTCTTGCCCAAGCCCTGGCCACGATGTTCGGGATCGATGAACAGCATTTCAATCTTGCCCGCTGCAACTCCGGCAAATCCGGTGATGCGCTGGTTAGCATCCTTGGTGCAGATCAGCATTACTGCATCGAGATAGCGGGTGAGCACCAGATTGCGCAGCAGTTCGATATAGCTGTCCGGCAGAAAATCATGTGTCGCGCGAACCGAGGCCTCCCAGACCCGGGTCAGTTCCTGGTAATCGCTGAGTTTCGGCGTGTGGATGACCGAATGGTGACGCATGCCCGTCTGCCTCTTGTCCGTTTCAAGGGAGTCCGTCCCCCGCTAAACGATAGCCGTAAAAAAGCCCCGCATCTCGTAAAAAGAGCGGGGCTTTTTGTATTTTTTGCGGTGTCTGGCTGGATACTTCTGTCGCCAGCAAGATCTCTCCCCCTCACCCCAACCCTCTCCCCCAGAGGGGGCGAGGGGGAAGGGAGCTGATCTTCGTGCTGTTCAAAACCTGAGTTCGACTCGATATTTCAAGTCGCCGTCATTCTGAAGAGCACCTCGATCAGTCCCCTCTCCCCCAGAGAGGGCGAGGGGGAAGGGAGCTGAACTTCGTGCTTTTCAAACCTGAGTTCGACCGGATAGCTCAGGTCGATGTACCTCGAAAGAACAACACGGTCAGCTCCCTCTCCCTCTGGGAGAGGGCTGGGCGGGCGGCGTTCCGATGAGGGGCTTTTGATCTTCAGATCAGATCTGCTCAGCCCACAGGTCATATTCGTCAGCGTCAGTCACTTTGCACCAGACCTTATCGCCCGGCTTCAAATTGCTGCCGTTATCAATAAACACGTTGCCATCGATTTCCGGGGCATCGAAGAAGCAGCGGCCAACCGCGCCTTGCTCGTCGACTTCGTCCACCAGCACTTCGATTTCACGGCCGATACGCATTTGCAGGCGGGCCGAGCTGATCGCTTGCTGGTGCGCCATGAAGCGATCCCAACGATCCTGCTTGACGTCGTCCGGTACGATCTCCAGATCCAGATCATTCGCCGGAGCGCCATCCACCGGCGAGTACTGGAAGCAGCCAACGCGGTCGAGCTGGGCTTCGGTCAGCCAGTTCAGCAGGTACTGGAAATCTTCTTCGGTTTCGCCCGGGAAGCCGACGATGAAAGTCGAACGGATGATCAGGTCCGGGCAGATTTCGCGCCAGTTCTTGATGCGCGCCAAGGTCTTGTCTTCGAACGCCGGGCGTTTCATCGACTTCAACACTTTCGGGCTGGCGTGCTGGAACGGGATGTCCAGGTACGGCAGGATCTTGCCGGCGGCCATCAGCGGGATCAGCTCGTCAACGTGCGGGTATGGGTAAACGTAGTGCAGACGGACCCAGACGCCGAGGGTGCTCAGCGCTTCGCAGAGTTCGGTCATGCGGGTTTTCACCGGCGCGCCGTTCCAGAAGCCGGTGCGGTATTTCACGTCAACGCCGTAGGCGCTGGTGTCTTGCGAGATCACCAACAGCTCTTTAACGCCGGATTTGACCAGGCGCTGAGCTTCGTCGAGTACATCACCGACCGGACGGCTGACCAGTTTGCCGCGCATCGACGGGATGATGCAGAAGGAGCAGCTGTGGTTGCAGCCTTCGGAGATCTTCAGGTAGGCGTAGTGGCGCGGGGTCAGTTTGATGCCTTGCGGCGGCACCAGGTCGATCAGCGGGTTGTGATCTTTACGCGGCGGCACCACTTCGTGCACGGCGTTGACCACTTGCTCGTACTGCTGCGGACCGGTCACGGCCAGCACGCTCGGGTGCACGTCGCGGATATTGCCTTCTTCCACGCCCATGCAACCGGTGACGATAACCTTACCGTTTTCCTTGATCGCTTCGCCGATCACTTCCAGCGACTCAGCCTTGGCCGAATCAATGAAACCGCAGGTGTTGACCACGACCACGTCGGCGTCCTGATAGGTGGACACCACGTCATAGCCTTCCATACGCAGCTGGGTCAGGATGCGCTCGGAGTCGACCAGTGCTTTCGGGCAACCCAGAGATACAAAGCCAACCTTGGGATTGGCCGGCGCAGGAGTGGTGGACATGTCTAACCTCGGTATTTTGTGACATCGCTTTCTTGGTGCGAAAGCCGACGGATGGGCGCTTAGGGCGCGCCTCTGATCAAAAAGTGCGCAATTCTAGCGGTGAGGAGCGCACTTGACCAGCTTTATGCCGGGAAATACGACGAGTGCTGCGCTATGCTTCGCGCCGTTGAGCTTTACCAATTTTTTACAGTCAACAAAACGTCTGTAACAACAGGTAAAACAGCGCATGCTGCACCACAAAGCATAGTGCTTCATTCAAAGAAGCCGGTTCTGAGAAGTAGGAGTGTTGGATGGGTCAGGCAAGTAGTCATGCGGCAGGCGCCGAGGGTTCGGCAACCAAGCCGCTGAGCATGCTGGTCGCGGCAGTCGGGGTAGTTTACGGCGACATCGGCACCAGCCCGTTGTACACCCTCAAAGAAGTTTTCGCTGGTCACTATGGGGTGCCGGTCAACCACGACGGAGTTTTCGGGATTCTGTCGTTGATTTTCTGGTCGCTGATTTGGGTGGTCACGATCAAGTACGTGTTGTTCGTACTGCGCGCTGACAACCAGGGGGAAGGGGGGATCATGGCGCTGACCGCTCTGGCGCGACGTGCATCCGGCCGCTACCCGAAACTGCAGGCGGTGCTGGTGATTCTGGGGCTGATCGGTGCTGCGCTGTTTTACGGCGACAGCATGATCACGCCGGCCATCTCCGTATTGTCGGCGGTTGAAGGTCTGGAGCTGGCTTTCGACGGGCTTGAGCGTTGGGTGGTGCCACTGTCGTTGATCGTACTGGTGGCCTTGTTCCTGATTCAGAAACACGGCACCGATCGCATCGGCAAGATGTTTGGCCCGGTAATGGTGGCTTGGTTTCTGGTGCTGGGCACTCTGGGTGTAAACGGTATCGTCAAACACCCTGAAGTGCTGAGCGCGTTGAACCCGATATGGGGCGTGCGTTTCTTCATCGTACATCCTGGCATGGGCGTAGCGATCCTCGGTGCGGTTGTGCTGGCGCTGACCGGTGCCGAAGCGCTGTATGCCGACATGGGCCACTTCGGCCGCAAGCCTATCGCCCGCGCCTGGTTGGTTCTGGTGCTCCCGGCCCTGGTGCTGAACTACTTCGGTCAGGGCGCGTTGCTGCTGGAAAACCCGGAAGCGGCGCGTAACCCGTTTTACCTGCTGGCGCCGAGCTGGGCACTGGTGCCACTGGTGGTACTGGCGACCCTGGCCACGGTCATTGCTTCGCAGGCGGTGATTTCCGGCGCGTTCTCGTTGACCCGTCAGGCGATCCAGCTTGGCTACATTCCGCGCATGCACATACAGCACACTTCCAGTGCCGAACAGGGCCAGATTTACATCGGTGCGGTGAACTGGGCGCTGATGGTCGGCGTGATCCTGTTGGTCATTGGCTTCGAATCCTCGGGCGCGCTGGCGTCGGCTTACGGTGTGGCGGTGACCGGCACGATGCTGATCACCAGCATATTGGTGTCGGCAGTGATTCTGCTGTTGTGGAAATGGCCGCCGCTGCTGGCGGTGCCTATTCTGATTGGCTTCCTGCTGGTCGATGGCCTGTTCTTCGCGGCCAACGTGCCGAAGATCATTCAGGGCGGTGCATTCCCGGTACTGGCGGGGATTGTGCTGTTCATCCTGATGACCACTTGGAAACGCGGCAAGGAGCTGCTGGTCGATCGTCTCGACGAAGGCGCACTGCCGCTGCCGATCTTTATCAGCAGCATCCGCGTGCAGCCACCGCATCGAGTGCAGGGCACCGCCGTTTTCCTGACAGCGCGCTCCGACGCCGTGCCGCACGCCTTGTTGCACAACCTGCTGCACAACCAGGTGCTGCACGAGCAAGTGGTGTTGCTGACGGTGGTCTACGAAGACATCCCGCGCGTACCGCCATCGCGACGCTTTGAAGTCGAAGCGCACGGAGAAGGCTTCTTCCGGGTGATCCTGCACTTCGGTTTCACCGACGAACCGGACGTGCCGCAGGCGCTGAAGCTGTGTCATCTGGATGATCTGGACTTCAGCCCGATGCGCACCACGTACTTCCTCAGCCGCGAAACGGTGATTGCCTCGAAACTTGAGGGCATGGCGCGTTGGCGTGAAGCGTTGTTTGCGTTCATGTTGAAGAATGCCAATGGGAACTTGCGGTTCTTCAATCTGCCGCTGAACCGGGTGATTGAATTGGGGACGCAGGTGGAGATGTAAGCCCCGCCGCAACTCAAAAGCCCCCGTCAGCGTCAAGGCTGCCGGGGGCTTTTTTGTGCCTGCACATAAACCTCAAACCCACGCAAATCCCCTGTGGGAGCGAGCTTGCTCGCGAAGGCTGAGTGACAGGAGAAGCATTCTTCGGCTGACCCACCGCATTCGCGAGCAAGCTCGCTCCCACAAGGGTTCTGTGGTGTTAGTGGCTTTCAGGCAATTCTTCTTCGGATTCGGTCTTTGTGCGAGCAGGTCGTGGGATCAGCGCTTGGATCACATCATCAATCAAGGCTTTGCCCATCACCGTCAGGTAATGCGCCGCCCAGGCATGGCGGTCGGTGTCTCTGATGAAGGCTGCATCCTCGGCGAAGGATTTGGCGAGGGATAGCAGGTCGGAGGATTGCGACAAGGCATCGATGATCGGGATGCCGGCGCGGACGTTGAAGAACGCTTGATCCGAGTTGTAGAGGAAAGGGGTGAAGCCGATGGTTTTAGCGTTTGCAAGTCCGTGCAGATCAGTTTCGGTCATCGTGTTACTCCTTGGTTCGAAGTGCCGCGACTTTCGTTACCACGCGAAAGGGAGGCAGCTGTACGCAGGGTGGTAAACCGGGAACCAAGGAAACCGGCACGCCCGAAAGCGTCCCACGCACAGCCGCCATAACTTGAGGAGCGCGCTGTTGCGATGGTTTCTCCGGGTTACCACACCCGATCGCTGAATGGGTCAGCGACGTCCGGAGAGTATCCCGTCAAAAAACAGCGCAATAGAGCGGCAAAGCGCCCGAACACGAGTTTCGGAGTTTGCCTACAAGGTCTGTGGGCGTCATCTGATATTGCGAGACCAGACGTAAACGAAACTGAACGTTGCTGGCGGTTTTGTGGGTGATTGTTTGGCAGATGAATGAGTGTGGAGTTGACTATTCGATAATGCCAATCAAGCAGGTGTCCACGTTTTATGGAATGTGGACACTTGGCGTTTTTAGCTTTCTGAAGAGTCAAGAGATTTACGAGCCTTGGCACAAAACCGCAGAATCCAGCGCAATTCCCCTGTGGCTGCTGGAATGTAAAAAGCCCCCGTAACTGCGAAGTTGCGGGGGCCTTTTGTGGGCGTGGCTCAGATCACTCTTCGGCGACCGAGTCCTTGCTCTGACGCTTCTCGATCAAATCCACCAAACGCTTGGCCAGCGCCGGGTAGTTCTCGTCGAAGTGGTGGCCGCCAGGCAGTTTCACTGCTTCGCCAACAGCAGTCTTGTCCGTGCAGCCACTTTCATCGGTCTCTTCTTCACCGTAGATGCATACGACCTTGGCCGCTGGCAGCTTGGCCATTTCCGGGCCGGTGGCGGCTTCTTTGCCGGCGTTACCCAGCCAGCCTTCGACTTCGATTTCGAAGCTGCCGGTACGGGCGAAGGCCAGCAGGATGATTGCGTCGACGCGCTGCTGCTCGGTTTCTGGCAGGCGGTTGTAGATCGCCGGCAACACGTCAGCGCCGAACGAGTAACCGGTGAGGATAAAGCGCTTGGTGCCCCATTTCTGCCGGTAGTGCTGCATCAGTTCGGTCAGGTCCAGTGCGCTTTGTTCCGGGCTCTTGTGCTGCCAGTAGTAGCGCAGGGTGTCGATGCCGACCACCGGGTAGCCGATCTTGGCCATTTCACCGGCCACGTCGCGGTCGAGATCGCGCCAGCCGCCGTCACCGGAGAGGAACAGGGTCACGGTGTCTTTGGCCTGGCCGGCCGGCACTTCAACCACCGGGATCGCCAGACCGCCGTTGGCCTTGTCGCCGCCGACGAGGATCTTGCGCAGTTCGTTGTTCAGCACTTGCGGCAGGTTGATGTCGTAGTCGCTGATGCTGGTTTCGGCGTTCGGTTGATCGCGCACGAAACCTGCGCTGGCGTCGTCCGGGTTGTCGTTCCATGCCACCAGCCAGTGGCCGTGGGCGGCGGATTTCGGCAACAGGTGAGTGCAGCCGGGTTTTTCCAGCGCCAGGTCCACGGAAATCGCTTGGGCCTTGTCGTCCTTTTGCTCAGACAACCAACGCCAGGCCAGTACCGCGCCGGGGCCGATACCGCTGACCAGCGTAGCCGGGCCGTTCAGTTCGCGCAGACCGGTTTGCAGGGCGCGGCTTTGCAGCAGGCAGTCCTTGGGCAGAATCACCTGAACGATTTGCGCCGAGGCGCTGCGGCTCAGGGTGGTCAGTTGTTTTTCAGAGAGTTTCTGGTCGTCGTTGACCGCGACCAGCACCTGCGCCTTGGGTTTGGTGCCGGGGATGACGCGGGTCAAAACGGTGCCGTCTGCCGCCGTAACAGGTTCGAGCGTCGGTTCTGGTGCCGGACGTTTGAGGTACCAGAAACCGCCGCCGGCAATCACGGCCAGCACGATCAGTGCGGCCAGGATGTACTTCAGGGAGCGTTGAATCATCAGCGTTTCACCAATCCAGTCAAGCCGCCCGCGATCAGGGCAGCAGTGTCGGCCAGCGCCACCAACGGATCGAGTCCGGCGGGCACGGCCATATAACGGGGTTCCCAGTCAGGCTGGAACTTGTCTTTGAAGCGGCGCAAGCCTTGGAAGTTGTACAGCTGCTCACCACGGCGGAAAACCATCGAGCCCAGTCGCTGGGTCAGCGGTGCACCGCGCCGGGGTTGCAACCCCGACAACGGCACCATGCCCAGGCTGAAGCGCGCGTATCCGTGACTCTTATAGTGTTGAATCAGGCCGACCATCATGAATTCCATGGTCAGCTTGGGGGCGTCCGGGTGCGCACGCATCAGGTCGAGACTGGCCAGGTCATGGCTGTAAGTCTCGAGCAGGTTGGCGAATGCCACCGGGCGACCTTCGAAGCGAATCACCGCGATGCGGAAATGCTTCAGGTAATCGTCGCTGAAGCGGCCGAGGGAGAAGCCTTTCTCACGCACGTTCTTGCCGGTCAGCCACGCATCGGAAATCACTTTCAATTCGTCCATCGGCGCTTGGCCCGGTTCGTGGATTTCCAGCGACAGACCATCGCGGGTGCCACGGTTCCAGGTGTAGCGCAGGTCCTTCATCTCTTTGCCCTTGGCTTCCAGGTCAAAGCGAAGCAGATCGACCCGGGCTTCTTCGCCGAGTTTGATCGCGGTCAGGCCGATGTCCATGTAGTACGGCAGGTTCTCCGCGCGCACCTGGTAGAACACCGGGCGAGCGTGGTGAATGTCGCAGAGGTCGCGGAACTGCCAGATCATCTCGGCGCGTTGCTGGCCGGGGCCGATCGGGTCGTACAGCGCCACCAGGCTGCGGCCACGGCGTGCGTACATCAGGAACGCTTCGTCGTTCTGGTGAAACAGCAGCGCCTTGTCACCGGTCAGCGCGAGGCCACCGTCGGGTTGCGACGACGCCATCAGAATCTTCGCCGCGCGATCGAGCTCGTCAGGCGTCGGCAGGTGAATGACCGGGCGCGCGGTGCGCAGCAGCCAGGTCAGCGCGATGACCAGCAACAGCACGGCAGCGCCGAGCAGCGAGCGCAGGCCACGCGGGGCGTCAGCGTCGAGGGTGAACTGCCACCACAGTTGATGGCTGTACGGCACGTCCTGATAGGCGAACAGCAGCAGCCACGTCGAAGCACCCAGCACACAGAGGCTGGCCACCAGATACAGGGGGGAGAAGGGCAGTTCGGTCAGGCGGCTCGGGCGATAGAACGAGCGACGGAACACACCGAGCAAGGCTGCGGTGAGGGTCATCAGCGTCGCTTCTTCCCAGTCGAAACCTTTAAGCAGCGAGAGCAGGGCGCCGACCAGCAGCAGAATGGTGGTCAGCATCCACGCCGCCGACAAGCGCCGACGCAGACCCTGAGCGAGCATCAGACAGAGCACGCCGATCAGGCTGGCGCCGAAGTGCGAGGCGTCGACCAGACGGTGCGGGATCAGAAAACCGATGTGCTCCAGACGTGTATCGATCTCGGGCGTCGCGCCGGAAAACAGCAACACCACGCCGGACAGGAACACCAACACCGCCAGAATCGGTGCCGCCAGGCCGGACGCGGCGCGCATGGTCTGGGTTTGAAACAGACGCTGGCCTTCGTTGATCAGCAGCAATACGCAGGCAACCAACAGCGGCAGCACCACATAGATCAGGCGATACAGCAGCAGGGCAGCGGCCAGAGGCGCGGCACCGAGCTTGTCGGCGAAAGCGGCCAGAAGAATCGCTTCGAACACACCGACACCGCCGGGCACATGGCTGAGTACACCAGCCGCCAATGCCAACAGGTACACCAGCAGGAACGCGCCGAATGGCGGCGCTTCCGGCAGCAACAAATAAAGAACCGTGGCGGCAGCCGCAACGTCGAGGGCGGTAATGATCAGTTGCAGGAAGGTCAGGCGACGCCCCGGCAAACGCAGCGTGCGGCGGCCAACCCTAACCAGCAGGTTGTCGCGCAACGGTTGTTCCGGCAGGCGCCGACGGTAGATGCCGATAGCCAGTACTGCGCCAAGCGCCAGCACAACAGCGGCAACCGTGCCGAGCAGACCTTCGGACAAACCCAGGGCTTGAGAGGCAGCAGGCAGGTCGCTCAGCGTTGCCAGAGCAGCCAGCGGCGGCAGCGCGCAGCCCAGCGACAGGCTGGCGAACAAGGTCATGTGCGCAACTTCCGACGCTCCCAGACCCAATCGTGCATATAAACGGTAGCGCACCGAACCGCCGGACAGCAGCGACAGACCGATCGCATTGCCAATCGCAAACGCGGTGAAGCCGCCCAGCGCCAATGTGCGCGGCGGCAAGGTCACGCCGGCATAGCGACTGGCCGACCATTCATAGCCAAGCAGAATAATGAAGCCGACCACGGTCGCACCGAAGGCGCCGAGCAAGGCGGGTTTCGGCACGTCAAGAATCGAGTCGTGCAACGCATCGAGATCGAGTTCGGCGAGCAGATGACGACAGGCAATCAGCGCAATGGCGAACAACAGCAAGGTGACCCCCAGCCCGATGGGCTGACGGTATTTGCTCAACCGATCCAGCAAGCGCAGGCGCTCGGGTTTGATCGGGTGTTCCGCTGTGACGGTGTCTTGTGGATCAGACGAGTTGGCGCGCATCAATCACCTCTTGGATTGTGCGCGACAGGATGGAGGTATCCAGCCAAGTTACCAATCCCTGTAGAAAAAAATAATCACAAAATACTACGCCTCTCACCGGGCATCGGCGAGGGCAGTTCCTGGATTGCAGAGGCCTTGCCTGCGACTCAAGCATAGTCGCAAGTGAGGACTTCTGAAGATCCCAAGCGGTTCACTGCACAGTGACAGATCATTGTTGCGAAAGGACTTTTTCAACAGATACAAAAAAGGCCACTCTTTCGAGTAGCCTTTTTTGATGTTTGGTTGCGGGAGCCGGATTTGAACCGACGACCTTCGGGTTATGAGCCCGACGAGCTACCAGACTGCTCCATCCCGCGTCTGTGTGGCGGCATTCTACAGGCGAACGGCGAGGTGTCAACCGCTAATCCCATAAAGGGTCAAATAAGTGTGCAATCGCGTCAAACGGTCGCAGGTGGTGCGTTAAGTTTCGGAAATGCAAAGAATTCCTGTTTGGCGATCGCTTCTTTATAAGAAGCGGAAATCGACAAAACAGACGCGCACAAAAAAGGCCACTCTTTCGAGTAGCCTTTTTTGATGTTTGGTTGCGGGAGCCGGATTTGAACCGACGACCTTCGGGTTATGAGCCCGACGAGCTACCAGACTGCTCCATCCCGCGTCTGTGTGTCGGCATTCTACAGAGGAACGCGGGGGTGTCAACCCGCAATCTGGATAAAATCTGTTGAGGTTCAATCGGTTAGCGCTTTTTGTCGGGTGTTTTTCCTGGTGCAGGGCAGGTGGCGCAAGGCTTTCAGCTCTATTGGATGCCTCTCGTCGATTGATAAAATAAATTCAAAGGACCTTTCCTACCGCCTAGAAAGAACATTCATACCACTGGTGCTATATACAGGTGTCAGTGAGATACTGCCGATCCGGCTCGCCACGTTTCCTTTTCTGACATGACTCAGCGAAAAATCATCCACATCGACTGTGATTGCTTCTACGCCGCTATCGAGATGCGCGATGACCCGCGTCTGGCCGGCAAGCCGTTGGCGGTGGGTGGCTCGGCGGACCGGCGCGGGGTGATCGCCACCTGCAATTACGAAGCGCGGGCCTATGGCGTACGTTCGGCGATGGCTTCGGGACATGCTTTGAAGCTGTGCCCGGACCTGACCATCGTCAAGCCGCGCATGGACGCCTATCGCGAAGCGTCGAAAGAAATACACACGATCTTCAGCGACTACACCGACCTGATTGAACCGCTGTCGCTGGATGAGGCTTATCTGGATGTTTCCGATAGCGCGCATTTCGGCGGCAGTGCCACACGCATTGCCCAAGACATTCGCCGGCGGGTCTCCAATCAATTGCACATCACCGTGTCTGCGGGCGTGGCGCCGAACAAGTTTCTGGCAAAAATCGCCAGTGACTGGAAAAAGCCCAATGGACTGTTCGTTATTACGCCGGATCAGGTGGAGGAGTTTGTCAGCGGTTTGCCAGTGAGCAAGTTGCACGGCGTCGGCAAGGTCACCGCCGACAAGCTCGGCAAGCTGGGGATCGTCGACTGCCAGCACTTGCGCGAGTGGGACAAGCTGGCGCTGGTGCGCGAGTTCGGCAGTTTTGGCGAGCGACTGTGGAGTCTGGCCCGTGGGATCGATGACCGGCTGGTGCACAACGACAGTCGGCGTCAGTCGATCAGCGTGGAAAATACCTACGACGTTGATCTGCCGGATCTGCGCAGTTGCCTGGATAAATTGCCCGAACTGCTCGAAACCCTGAAAACCCGTATGGCGCGGATCGACAGCAGTTATCGGCCGGGCAAGCCGTTCGTCAAAGTGAAGTTTCATGATTTCACCCAGACCACACTGGAGCAGGCCGGGGCGGGGCGGGATCTGGGCAGTTATCAGTTGATGCTGACGCAGGCGTTTAATCGCGGCGGTAAACCGGTGCGGTTGTTGGGGGTTGGGGTAAGGCTGGAGGATTTGCGCGGCGGGTTTGAGCAGATGGAGTTGTTTGAACGGTAATTTTCCGGTGTGCGTCAGGGCCTCTTCGCGAGCAGGCTCGCTCCCACATTGAAACGCGTTCCAATGTAGGAGTGAGCCTGCTCGCGATTGGCTTTAATTCGGTCCCGGATCTGCAACCAAGCGTCCGGCATCCTTGGTCAGCGACTTGAGAAACTCGGTCTGCAACTCAGGATCATTGCGCGTCAATTCGATCAGGCTTTGTTCCAGCTCGCTGGCTTCTTCTTCCAGACCCAGTTCCGACAGACGTTTGACCCGGTGCACCCACTGGCTCACTTCGTCGTCTTCCAGGTCGTCATAAATCAGCCCGTGCGCTTCCAGCAACTTGCCGCGCAGATGACTGCTGATCATCAGCGATGAGTCAGAGTGAACGTCATCCTTGGCGTCTTCGACGCTGATCTGCAGTTTGCCGACATGATTGAGGTCATTTTCGGCAAACGGACTGTCGAGCAGGTTCAGGCGCAGCACACCGTTACGATCAGTGGTCATGTCGAAGGTCTGTTTGCCAGCCTTGACCTGCACCGGGCGTTCGCTCCACGGCAGGCTCGAATACTCCGTACGCTTGTCGCGCTGGACTTCATCGATGCCGGCCAGGTTCTGTTGCGCACGACCGTTGGACTGCGCGTTCATGAACGGGTTGAGCCCGGCAAAACCATAGCTCAGCCAGTCCTTGGTGACGCTGTCCGGCAAGTTGCCGAGGGCGAACACATTGACCACGTTGGCGCCGATGCCGCCCACCACGGCTACCGCGCCCAGCGGAATCTCATAGATCTCCCGCCAAGGCTGGTAAGGCGTGTAGCGATCGTAGCGACGCGTCACTTCGAACTCGGTGACTTCGAAGGTCTTCTGCTCGTTGATCTTTACGCGTCGCTGCGGCAGCTCAAGCTCCTTAGGCTCACCGACATCGATCTGCAGGCTGTGGTCGAGCAATTTTCGCTCGACCCGCTCTTCGTGCTCGCTGCGTTGTGACATGTGATTGGCACAGCCGCTGACCAGCAGGGCACCGCACAGGGCGGTGCCACCGAGGCCTAAGGTGTTTCGCTTGAACATGACGTCTCTATCTGGTTTCAGCGGCGGATACGGGCCTGAAGGAAGGACACCACATCGGCGACCGGCAGCGCTTGCGCTTCCGGCTCGGTACGGCTCTTGTATTCCAGGTTGCCTTCGGCGAGGCCGCGGTCGCTGACCACGATCCGGTGTGGAATGCCGATCAGCTCCATGTCCGCGAACTTGATGCCCGGGCTGGTTTTCTTGTCGCGATCGTCCAGCAGCACTTCGAAGCCGGCAGCTGTCAGTTCGGCGTACAGCTTGTCGGTGGCTTCGCGCACCTGCTCGGTTTCATAACGCAGCGGCACCAGAGCGATCTGGAACGGCGCCAAGGTGTCGCTCCAGATGATGCCGTTGGCGTCGTTGTTCTGCTCAATGGCCGCAGCCACCACGCGAGACACGCCGATGCCGTAGCAACCCATTTCCAGAGTGACTGGCTTGCCGTTCTCGCCCAGCACTTCGCACTTCATCGCTTTGCTGTACTTGTTGCCCAGCTGGAAGATGTGCCCGACTTCGATGCCACGCTTGATTTCCAGTGTGCCCTTGCCGTCCGGGCTTGGGTCACCGGCGACCACGTTACGCAGGTCAGCGACGGTCGGAACCGGCAGGTCACGCTCCCAGTTCACGCCGAAGTAGTGCTTGTCGTCGATGTTCGCGCCGATACCGAAGTCGCTCATCAGCTCGACCGAACGGTCGATGATGATTGGCAGCGGCAGGTTGAGCGGGCCGAGCGAACCGGCGCCGGCGCCAATGGCGTCACGCAGTTCGGCATCGGTGGCCATGACCAGCGGGCTGGCCACGCCAGGTTGCTGGGCAGCCTTGATTTCGTTGAGTTCGTGGTCGCCGCGGATGACCAGCGCGATCAGCTTGCCTTCTTCTTCGGCGCGCACGATCAGGGTCTTGATGGTCTTTTCAATCGGCAGATTGAATTTTTCCACCAGCGCCGCGATGGTTTTGGTGTCTGGTGTATCGACCAGGCGCAGCTCTTCGGTCGGAGCGGCGCGCGACGTTTCGCGTGGCACCGCTTCGGCTTTTTCGATGTTCGCCGCGTAGTCGGAACCGTTGCTGAAGACGATGTCGTCTTCGCCGGATTCGGCCAGTACGTGGAATTCGTGCGAACCGGCACCACCGATCGAACCGTTGTCGGCTTCAACCGGACGGAATTTCAGGCCCAAGCGGGTAAACACGTTGCAGTACGCTTGGTGCATGCGGTCATAGGTGACCTGCAGCGATGCCTGATCAGCGTGGAACGAGTAAGCATCTTTCATGATGAATTCACGGCCACGCATCAAGCCGAAGCGTGGGCGGATTTCGTCACGGAATTTGGTCTGGATCTGGTACAGGTTGATCGGCAGCTGTTTGTAGCTGCTCAACTCGTTGCGCATCAGATCGGTGATCACTTCTTCATGGGTCGGGCCCGCGCAGAAGTCGCGACCGTGGCGGTCTTTGATGCGCAGCAGCTCAGGGCCGTACTCTTCCCAGCGCCCCGATTCCTGCCACAGCTCGGCCGGTTGGGTGCTCGGCATCAACACTTCCAGAGAACCTGCAGCGTTCATCTCTTCGCGAACGATGGCTTCAACCTTGCGCATGACTCGCAGGCCCATGGGCAGCCAGGTGTACAGGCCGGAGGCGAGCTTGCGGATCATGCCGGCGCGCAGCATCAGCTGGTGGCTGATCACGACCGCGTCGGAAGGCGTTTCTTTCTGTGTGGCGAGCAAAAATTGACTGGTGCGCATGGTTGGCCGTTGTCGGTTGCTATGACTGGAAATGACTCCGCAGTGTACCGGCGAGTTTTGCCGACGTACAGGCGTGAGGTCAGTGGGGAGGCACGACGGCGGGATTCCTCCCGCCGTTGCCGAAACGTCTTACGATTCTTCTGCGACCGGTGTCGGCACAGGCTCGGGCGTTGGCGTCGGGCCTTGGCGGCGGCTCTCCTGGAACCAGTGCAACGCGATCAGAATCAGCGTCGGCACGCCGAGCAGAGCGGTGATCAGGAAGAAGCTGTGATAGCCGAACTTTTCCACCAAGACCCCGGAATACCCGCCCATCAGGCGCGGCAACAGCAGCATGATCGAGCTGAGCAGCGCGTATTGCGTGGCCGAGAACTTCAAGTTGGTCAGGCTCGACAGGTAGGCAACGAACGCCGACGTCGCCAGGCCGGAGCTGAAGTTATCGAGGGAAATGGTCACCATCAGCATCTGCAGGTTCGGACCCATGTCAGCGAGCATGACGAACAGCAGGTTGGTGGCTGCCGAGGCCGCGCCGCCGATGAACAGGATTGGCAGAATGCCGAAGCGCACGATCAGCAGGCCGCCCATACCGGCGCCGACCAGCGTCATGATCAGGCCGAAGATCTTGCTGACACTGGCAATCTGATCCTTGGTAAAACCCTGGTCGATGTAGAACACGTTGGCCATGACGCCCATCACCGTGTCCGACATTCGATAAGTGGCGATCAGGCCGAGCAACAGCAGTGCCTGCCAGCGATAGCGCAGAATGAAGTCGTTGACCGGCGTCAGCACCGGGGCGAGGCCGCGACGGCCCATGGTCGACAGGCACAGACCGGTCAGCAGCGTATACAGAATGGCGCGCAGAAACGCGCGGTCTTCAAGCAGCAGGTCGAGCGGGCTCATGCCGCCGAACAGTACGCTGGCGAAATCAGTGTTGTAGAGCTGGGTGAACATGGCCGGTACCGAGACCAGCAACACGATCAGCACAAACACCGACATCAGTTGGTGCATGAAGGTGTAACGCCCGGCCTGCAACTGAGTGCGTAGCGGCACCGGTGGCTCGCGCATGAACAGCGTGGTCAGCAGCGCGGGAATCATCAAGGCACCGAACAGCGCGTAGGTGCCGGCCCAGGCCGAATGCTGATAGTTGAAGCCAGTGGAGCCGAAGCCCTCAGCGAAGAACAGCGCGCCAGCGGTGGCCAGCAGTGCAGCCACGCGATACCCGGACATATAGCTGGCGGCGAGGGCGGCCTGGCGGTTGTCTTCGGCGATTTCCAGGCGATAGGCATCGACCGCGATGTCTTGGGTGGCGGAGGCGAAGGCGACAACAACCGCAATGGCGATCAACCAGGACAGGTGCTTTTGCGGGTCGCAGAAACCCATGCCGATCAAGCCGAGGATGACCAGGGCTTGTGAGAGCACCAGCCACGAACGGCGACGGCCAAGTTTGCCCAGCAACGGCAGGCGCCATTGGTCGAGCAGTGGTGACCAGACCCATTTGAACGCATAGGCCAGGCCGATCAGGCTGGCGTAGCCAATGGTTTCACGGGCGACACCGGCTTCACGCAGCCAGACGGATAGCGTAGAGAACACCAGCATGTACGGCAGGCCGGCGGCGAAACCGAGCAACAACAGCACGAGCGTCGAAGGACTGGCATAAGCGGCTAGCGCGGCGCGCCAGGTTTTACGGGGCATGGGCTGAAGTCTGCCTCAAGATTGCGGAAACAAAGCGCGCACTCTAACCGCTGTGCTCTACCGGACGCCAGCCATGGCGCTGAATATCCACACGATTGTTCAGGACGGTGATGCCTTCCGTGCGCAATCGGGCCCGTTGTTCATCGCCGGACGGGCTGCCCACCGGCAGGCTGATCCGACCACCGGCGCCCAGCACACGGTGCCAGGGCAGCTTTGTATCGCCGGGCAACTGACTCAAGGTGCGGCCGACCCAGCGGGCGGCGCGCCCCAGCCCGGCCAGTTCAGCTAACTGACCATAGCTGACGACTTTGCCTTCGGGCACTTGGGCGAGCGTCGAGTAGAGCGCCGTGCGTCGGATTTGCGCATCGTTTTCAACGCTGTCGAGCGGGTCTTTCACGTGCGCGGTTCCTGAGCATGAACAGTTTGATGGCTTTCAGAGTAATCGGTGATCGCGCAATTGAGAAATGAACTCATCGGAAATCGTCCGGTCAGTCCTTGTCAGGGTCTTATTCCTACGGATAATGCCGACCTTTTTCGCAAACTTGAGCCTTCGATTTGCTTATGTTGTCCAGATCCCTGCTGTGCCTTGCTGTTTTCAGTGCGTCCACGCCCCTGCTTGCCGACACCGTCTGGTTGAAGAACGGTGACAAGTTGAGCGGCACCATCACCGTGTTCGATGGCGGCAAGCTGTTGATCCAGACCAAATACGCCGGTGCGGTCACTATTGACTGGAAAGAGGTCAAGACGCTGGACAGTGATCAGCACTTGCTGGTCAAACAGGATGCCTACAGCGGTGAAGTGTCCAAGTCGCTGACGGCTGCCGAAGATGGCAAGGTCACCCTGGCCAACGGTGAGGCGCCGAAAACCGTTGAGCTGGCGAGCATTCAGCAGATTCTCAAACCGAAACCGGTAGTCGAAGATCTGGTGTGGAAGGGCAATGTCGACCTGGCGCTGGATTATCAACGCGCCGAGAAAGACACTGATGACTACGATGTCGGCTTCAAGACCACAGCACGGCATGGGCGCTGGCGTCATACCGCCGAGGGTGAATACAACCGCGAAGTGCAGGACGACGAGACCACCACCGACAACTGGCGCGCCGAATACGCACTCGACCGCTTCCTGACCGATAAATGGTTTTGGCAAGGCCGTCTGAACTACAAGCGCGATCACATCGAAGAGCTGGCACGCCAGCGTGTGGTCGGTACCGGTCCTGGCTACCAGTTCTGGGATGACGAGTTGGGCGCGTTCTCGCTGGGCTCGCTGTTTAACCGCACCGACTACGAGTATCGCGATGGCAGCAAGGACAACTTCTATTCCGTCGCGATGAAGTGGGATTACAACCGTTACCTGATCGGCAAGAAAGTCGAGTTCTTCACCAACGGTGAAGTGGGCAAGCCGCTGTCCGGTGTCGCCGATTACGCGCTGGATGCTGAATTGGGGCTGCGCTACAAGGTCACCGACTGGGCGTCGCTCAACCTCAAGGCTGAACGCGACATCATCAGCGGCACCAACGATGCCGATCTGAACAAGACCCGTTATACCGCCGGGTTTGGCGTGGCCTGGTAAGGCACCCACAAAAAATCGCAGCCCTGGCAGGCTGCGATTTTTTTTGCCTGTACAAAACAGACGCCCACAAAAAAGCCCCGCTTTTAAGGGCGGGGCTCTTTTCTAAAGAAGCTACAAGTTAGATAACTTGTACTTCTTCAGCTTGCATGCCTTTCTGACCGCGGGTAGCGATGAAAGAAACCTGTTGGCCTTCTTTCAGGCTTTTGAAGCCGTCGGATTGGATAGCTTTGAAGTGAACGAACAGGTCGTCACCGGATTGTGGAGTGATGAAGCCGAAGCCTTTTTCATCGTTGAACCACTTAACGGTACCGGTTTGGCGATTAGACATGGTGTAACTCCTTGAACAAAGATAACTGCGACTCAGGAAGAACCCTGGCCGAGACTGAGTGCAAAGAGCAGGAAAAATTCTTGTAGATGGTTGGATCGAAATTCAACATATCGTGTAGAGATTCTCAGTGACACAAGCAACACAGTGACGCCACCTTAACCCAGTTTCCGAGAAGTGCCAATGCTTCTTGCGAAGGTTTCTCTGTTTTCGAGATCGGCGGTGTGACGGTTCGTCGCCAAAGCCCGTATTTCATGGGTGTTCGGCGAGAATTGCACCGCGCACTTTGAACCGGGCGGCGCGCCCGGTAAGATGCCGGACAGAATTTTTCCACCTCGCTATTCAGGACACCCCGCCATGAGCATCAAATCGGACAAGTGGATTCGCCGCATGGCGCAGGAACAGGGCATGATCGAGCCGTTCGTCGAGCGCCAGATGCGCGGCAGCGATGACAGCCGAGTGATCTCCTACGGTGTGTCGAGCTACGGCTACGACGTGCGCTGCACCAATCACTTCAAGGTGTTCACCAACATCAACTCGTCCATCGTCGACCCGAAAAACTTCGATCCGGGCAGCTTCGTCGACGTCCACAGCGACGTTTGCATCATTCCGCCGAACTCTTTCGCCCTGGCCAGCACCGTCGAATATTTCCGCATTCCGCGCAATGTGCTGACCATCTGCCTGGGTAAAAGCACCTACGCGCGTTGCGGCATCATCGTTAACGTCACGCCGCTTGAGCCTGAGTGGGAAGGCCACGTGACCCTGGAGTTCTCCAACACCACCAACCTGCCGGCGAAAATCTACGCCAACGAAGGCGTGGCACAGATGCTGTTCCTCGAATCCGACGAGGAATGTGAAGTGTCCTACAAGGATCGCGGTGGCAAGTACCAGGGCCAGCGTGGCGTGACCTTGCCGCGCACCTGATCGGTCCATCCGACAGATCGCGGGAATTCTTTGGCGGGCAGACACTCTATGGGGTGTACTGCCCGTTTTTGCTTTCGGCAAAACGGGCCTTCGCCGAGGAGTGCCCTATGAAGATCGATCCGCAAATCACTGCCGAACTGGCAAGGCTCGAGCCCAATCAGATTGGCGTATTGGCCTGGTCCTTGTTGGCGCATCCGCCACTGAGCATGGCCGGCGGAATTCCCGGACAGCCCGATCCCGATACCCCCAACGAACAACCCACCGAGCCTGGCGAACCGACGCTTCCGGACGAGCCGCCACCGGCACCGGTTGCCTGATCTGCATTGAAAACCAATGGCCAGTCAGATGAGGTCTGCAAGGACTTCAACTGACTGGCCATATTTCGTTATCGCCGATGACGAAAATCCTGCAACTCTCTTCGCGCTCGACCGCATAGCCGCCGGTGAAGGCGCCGAATGCCGGTAGCAGGCTGAGGCGTTCGCCGAGCCTGAAACACGCCAGTCGCAAGCTTTGCCGACCCTTGCCGTGCAGCCGATAGACCGGGTGTACGTGACCCGCCAGCACGTGCCTTTCAGGGTGCGGATCAGGCTCGTGCTGCAAGGCGAATGGCCCGAGCAGCAGCGGTTCCGGCACCACCCGGATATTCAGCGATTCAGGTGGATCACCGGCGCGTTTGTCATGATTGCCGCGAATCAGTGTCATCGGCAGATCAGCGTGGCGCGCGCGCCATTGTGCCAGCGCGTCCAGCGTGCCTGGCGCATGAGAGCCGGGCCCGTGGAGGAAGTCACCGAGAAAGATCAATAACCGGCAGGGCAGCTTCGCCAGCAACTGATCAATCACTGCGATATTGCTCGCCGTGGTGCCGTGCGGAACCGGTTGACCCAGACTGCGGTAAGCCGCCGCTTTGCCGAAATGCACATCGGCAATCAGCAGGACCTGTTGCGCGGGCCAGTACAGGGCTTTTTCCGGCAAAAGCCATAGTTCTTCGCCGGCCAGGCGTACCGGGTAGCCTGAACTCATGAGGATTTATCCTTGTCGGCGCTGTTCTCCAGATCACCAACCATTCGCCTGATGCGATCAGCGAGTTTTTCCGAACTCATGCTTTCGCGCATGCGCTCCACCAGCAGCGGGAAGCCCAACGGTGTAGGACGTTTAACCTGATGCACGTCCAGTTTCATCCCGTTGATCCGCTCCAATGTCTGTTCCAAGCGACGAATATCCAGTTCTTCTCGCAGGACTTCTTCCCCGGCCTGGGCCAGCAACAGATTATCTGCGTCGTATTGTTTGAACACTTCAAAAAACAGTCCGCTGGACGCCTGCACCTGTCGGGTGCTTTTCGGTGCGCCGGGGTAGCCGGCGAAGACCAGTCCGGCAATCCGCGCGATCTCGCGAAAACGGCGCAAGGCCAGTTCGCCTGCGTTCAGACTGGCCAGAACGTCCGCTAATAAATCATCGGCATTGAAGAGATTGGCATTCAAATACTCGGCCCAGTCGATCGACGTGGCGCTGAGCAATTCCAGGCCGTAATCGTTCACCGCGATGGAAAACGTCACGGGCTGCCGTTGACTGACGCGCCATGCCAACAGGCTCGCCAGTCCCAGGTGCACCTGGCGCCCGGCAAAGGGATAGAGGAAAAGGTGCCAGCCTTCGCGGGACTTCAGCACCTCGGCCAACAGGTTTTCGGTGGTGGGCATTCCAGACCAGCGCATCTGCGTTTCCAGTAACGGCCGCAGTGCGTGCATTTCCGGCCCGACAAACTCACCCTGCGCGGCCGCGCTGAAACGACTGACGACGGCGGCGGCGAGCTCATTGGAAAGCGGCATGCGCCCGCCATTCCAGCGCGGCACGGCGGCTTTTTTCGCGGTGCTGCGTTTGACGTAAGCGGTCATGTTTTCCACTCGCACCAACTCCAGCAAACGCCCGGCGAAGAGAAAACCGTCACCCGGTTTAAGCCGCGCGATGAAACCTTCCTCAACACTGCCCAACTGTTTGCCACCGCCGCCCTTGCTCCAGAATTTCAGATGGATGCTCGCGTCACTGACGATGGTGCCGATGCTCATGCGATGGCGCCGCGCCAATCTCGCATCCGGCACTCGCCAGACGCCGTGCTCGTCTGGCTCGACCCGGCGGTAATCCGGATAGGCTGTCAGAGACATCCCGCCATGGCGTACGAAAGCCAGCGCCCAGGCCCAGTCAGCAGCTGTCAGGTCACGATAAGCCCAGGCGCCACGGACTTCTTCGTACAGCTCATCGGGTAAAAATCCACCGCCGAGGGCCATGCTGACCAAATGCTGGACCAGCACATCCAGCGGATTGTGCGGTGACTGGCGTGGTTCGATACGCCGTTGTTCGACGGCATCACGGGCGGCAGCGGCTTCGATCAGCTCAAGGCTGTGAGTCGGCACCAGCGTTACTCGCGAGGTGCGTCCCGGCGCGTGGCCTGAACGACCGGCGCGCTGCATGAGGCGCGCGACACCTTTGGCCGAACCGATTTGCAGCACGCGCTCGACTGGCAGGAAATCCACGCCCAAATCCAGGCTTGAGGTGCAGACCACGGCTTTGAGGTGCCCGTCTTTCAAGGCCTGCTCGACCCAGTCGCGAGTCTCGCGAGACAGTGAACTGTGATGCAAAGCGATCAACCCGGCCCAATCGGGTCGCGCCTCCAAGAGGGCCTGATACCAGATTTCCGATTGCGCCCGGGTATTGGTGAACACCAAAGTGCTGGCGCAGGCCTCCAGTTCGGCGACCACTTGCGGCAGCATCTTCAGGCCGATGTGTCCGGCCCACGGAAAACGTTCAATCGCCGGTGGGAGGAGGGTGTCGACCTTCAGCGCTTTTTCGTTTTGCCCCTGAATGCTGATGCCGCCGCCCTGTGGGATCAGCACTTGTTCGGCGTGGGATTGATTACCGAGAGTGGCGGACACCCCCCAGACGATCAGTTCGGGTTGCCAATGCCGCAGGCGGGCGAGGGCCAGTTGCAGTTGCACGCCGCGCTTGTTACCGAGCAGTTCGTGCCATTCATCGACGACGATCATGCGCAGGCTCGCCAGCGCCACCTGCGCATCGGCACGAGCGAGCAGTAAGGTCAGGCTTTCCGGGGTGGTGATCAGCGTGGTCGGCAGGCGCCGGCTCTGCCGGGCGCGTTCGCTGCTGCTGGTATCGCCGGTGCGCAGGCCGATGCTCCATGGGATCTGCAGATCATCGACAGGTGCTTGCAAGGCGCGAGCGGTGTCGGCGGCGAGGGCGCGCATGGGCGTGATCCACAGCACGGTCAGTGGTTCGGCCGGTGGTTTGCGCTTGCGTGGGGTTTCAACAACAGCGGCGGGTTTGGCGAAGCGATTGAGCGCGGCAAACCACACCGCATAAGTTTTACCGGCGCCGGTGCTGGCGTGGAGCAGACCGGATTGGCCGTTTTTCACCGCCGCCCAGACCTGTTTCTGAAAGGCGAACGGCTTCCAGTTGCGGGCGCTGAACCAGATTTTTGCCAGGTCGGAGGATTTCGCCATGCGGGCTGCGCGCGCTCTGGAGGGGTTCTTCCAGTGACCACATCAGTTGGCGAAAGGTTTAATCAGGGTGACCGTGTAGGAGCTGCCGAAGGCTGCGATCTTTTGATCTTGATCTTGATCTCTACAAAACAAGATCAAAAGATCGCAGCCTTCGGCAGCTCCTACAGGGGAACGTGGGCTACTTGAGGTTACCGCTGAGGAATTGCTTGAGGCGTTCGCTTTTCGGGTTGCCGAGCACTTCTTCGGGGGCGCCTTCTTCTTCCACCAAGCCTTGGTGCAGGAACAACACCTGGCTGGAAACCTTACGAGCGAAGCTCATTTCGTGGGTCACCATGATCATGGTCCGACCTTCTTCAGCCAGCCCCTGAATCACCTTCAACACTTCACCGACCAATTCCGGGTCCAGCGCCGAGGTCGGTTCATCAAACAGCATTACCTCCGGTTCCATCGCCAGCGCCCGGGCAATCGCCACGCGCTGTTGCTGACCGCCTGAGAGAAACGCCGGATATTGATCGGCCACTCGTGCCGGCAGGCCAACCTTGTCCAGATAACGCCGCGCACGTTCGTCGGCTTCCTGTTTGCTGCAACCCAGCACCCGGCGCGGGGCCATGGTGATGTTTTCCAGCACGGTCATGTGGCTCCACAGGTTGAAGTGCTGGAACACCATCGCCAACCGCGTGCGCAGGCGTTGCAGTTCATCGGCGTCGGCGACGTGCATGCCGTGGCGGTCGTTGACCATGCGGATCGCCTGGCCATCGAGGCTCATGGCGCCATCGTTAGGTTGTTCGAGAAAGTTGATGCAGCGCAAAAAGGTGCTTTTGCCCGAGCCGCTGGCGCCGATCAGGCTGATCACGTCGCCGGTCTTGGCCTTGAGCGAAACGCCTTTGAGCACCTGATGGTCGCCATAGCTTTTGTGCAGGCCTTCAACGGTCAGTTTGTACATGGGACAGACATCCTCAAGGCGAAAGTAGGTAGCCGCTGCGATAGGCTTCAGCGCCCGCGACGTGGGCGATGACCATGCCGGCAGTGGCCATGCGTCGCAGCGAGCGGGCGTACATCACGCCGGCGCTGGTGCAATGAACGGGGGTGACCCGGTCGTGGATCGGGTCGATGATTTCGGCGATCTGTTGCCCGGCTTCGAGGTATTGACCCGCCGTGGCGGTGTACACCAGCAGCCCACCGACCGGGGTGGTCACCGGTTCCACACCGGCCAGCGGCGTAGCGGGGAACGGCAACGGTGGTTGCGATTTGGTCTCGCCAACGATCGCATCGGACTGGATCAGATAGTCGATCAGCGCCTGGCAGTCGCGGCTGGCCAGCGGATGGGTGACGTCACCCTGGCCGCGCAACTCGACGGTCACCGAGAAACTGCCCAGCGGAATCTCGAAGTGTTCGCCGAAGCGCTCCTTCAGTTGCCACCACAGCAGGGTGAAGCATTCGTCGAACGACTGACCGCCGGAGTCGGTGGCCAGCAAGCTCGCCTGAGCTTCGATGTAGCGCGCCAGCGGTTCGACCTGCGGCCATGCTTCGGGCGTGGTGTAGAGGTGCACCACCGATTCGAAATCGCAGTGCAAGTCCAGCACCATGTCCGCGTCGCAGGCCAACCGTTGCAGGGTCAGACGCTGGGATTGCAGTTGCGTGCTGGCGGTCTGGCGGGCGAGCGCGTCGCGCAGATGCGTGCGGATCAGTTCGAGGTTGTGCTGCGGATCGTCGTTCAGCTTGCCTTCGATGGCGTTGCCGATTTCTTCGCTGAGGTCGACGAACCAGCGGTTGAAGTTCTGCCCGCTCTCCAGTTCGTAGCGGCCCAGCGGCACGTCCATCAGCACTTGTTCGAGGCCGACCGGGTTGGCCACCGGCACCAACACGATTTGGCTGCGCAGGCGCCCGGCGGCTTCCAGCTCCGCCAGACGCTGCTTGAGGTGCCAGGCCACGAGCATGCCGGGTAATTCATCGGCGTGCAGCGAGGACTGAATGTAGACCTTGCCTTTGGCCTGCTCCCGGCCGAAGTGGAAGCTGTGGATCTGTCGTGCGGTCCCCGGCAGCGGGGCCAGCAAGTCATGAATCAGGTGGCGCATTTTTTATCTCTTTATTCCTGAGATGGGCCTAGTGAGTCGGCCCGAGGAAGGCCAGCCATCGGCGTTCGGCAAGGCGGAACAGGCCGACCAGCGCAAAGGTGATGGTCAGGTAGATCAACGCGGCGATGCCGAACGACTGAAAGGTCAGGAAGGTCGCCGAGTTGGCGTCCCGCGCAACTTTCAGGATGTCGGGGATGGTCGCGGTGAAGGCCACGGTAGTCGAGTGCAGCATCAGGATCACTTCGTTGCTGTAATACGGCAACGAACGGCGCAGCGCCGACGGCATGATCACGTAGGCATACAGTTTCCAGCCAGTCAGCCCGTAAGCCTTGGCAGCCTCGACTTCTCCGTGGTTCATGCTGCGGATCGCCCCGGCGAAAATCTCCGTGGTGTAGGCGCAAGTGTTCAGGGCAAAGGCGAGGATCGTGCAGTTCATCGCATCGCGAAAGAAACTGTCGAGCAGCGGCTGCGCACGCACAGCGGCCAGGCTGTAGATCCCGGTGTAGCAGATCAGCAGCTGGATATACAGCGGCGTGCCGCGGAACAGGTAGGTGTAGAACTGCACCGGCCAGCGGATGTAGAAGTGGCTCGAGACGCGCGCGATCGACAACGGAATCGACACCAGGAAACCGATGAAGATCGAGGCGCTGAGTAGCCACAGCGTCATCGCCAGCCCGGTAATGTTCTGGCCGTCGGTATAGAGGAAGGCGCGCCAGTATTCCTGCAGAAGTTCGATCATCGTACGGCCTCCCGGGCACCGGCAGCATAGCGGCGTTCGAGCCAGCGCAGGATGAAGTTCGAGGCACTGGTGATCAGCAGATAGATCAACGCGGCGAGGACCAGGAAGTAGAACAGTTGATAAGTGCTTTTACCGGCGTCCTGCGCGGCTTTGACCAGGTCGGCGAGGCCGATGATCGACACCAGCGCGGTGGCCTTGAGCATCACCATCCAGTTGTTGCCGATGCCCGGCAGGGCGAAACGCATCATTTGCGGGAACACCACGAAGCGAAAGCGCTGGCCGCGTTTGAGGCCATACGCGGTGGCGGCTTCAACCTGACCGCGCGGCACGGCGAGGATCGCGCCACGGAAAGTTTCGGTGAAATACGCGCCATAGATAAAACCCAGGGTCAGCACCCCGGCGCTGAACGGGTCGATTTCGATGTATTCCCATTCCAGGTAATCGGTCAGGGACGTCAACCAGGTTTGCAGGCTGTAGAAGATCAGCAGCATCAGCACCAGGTCCGGCACCCCGCGAATCAGCGTGGTGTAGAGCTGGGCGGGCAGGCGCACCAGTTTTATTTTTGACAGTTTGGCGCTGGCGCCGAGCAGACCGAGCAACACGGCCACCAGTAGCGACAACGCCGACAATTTGATGGTCATCCAGGTGCCTTCCAACAGCAAAGGACCGAAGCCCTTGAGGCTGAAGGCGGAGAGCCCCAGATTTTGTAAGAGGTTTTCGAACATAAATCAGCAACCTGAGCGGATGGAAAAGGCGCCCATCGAGGATGGGCGCCGGGGCATTATTTGCCGCTGTACAGATTCAGATCGCCAAAGTGTTTCTTTTGAATCTCGGCGTATTTGCCGTCATCGTGTAACGCTTTGATACCTTTATCTAAAAGCGCTTTCAGCTCAGTGTTACCTTTCTTAATACCGACAGCGGTTTTGGCTGGCAGCAATTCGCTGTCGACTGGCTTGCTGACGTCATAGTCGGCGCCCTGTGGCGACTTCAAAAAGCCCAGTTCGGCTTGCAGCATGTCCTGAATGCCCGCATCGAGACGGCCGGAGGTCAGGTCGGAGTACACCTGATCCTGGTTCTGATAGGCCTGGGTTTTCACGCCGGCCTTGTCCAGCACGGCTTTGGCGTAGGCTTCCTGAATAGTGCCTTGCTCGTAACCGACGGTTTTACCTTTCAGCGACGCAACGTCGGCGGTGATGCCGGAGCCTTTCTTGAACACATAGGCGGTCGGGCCGGAGAACAGCTCGCTGGAGAAGTCGATGACTTTTTCCCGGGCCGGGGTCACGGTCATCGACGAGATCACACCGTCGAATTTGTTGGCCTTAAGGCCCGGAATCATGCCGTCGAAGTCACTTTCAACCCACTTGCACTTGACCTTGAGTTCGGCGCAGATCGCGTTGCCCAGGTCGATGTCGAAGCCCACCAGGCTGCCGTCGGCCGCTTTCGACTCGAACGGTGCGTACGAAGGGTCAACGCCAAAGCGCAGCTCTTTGTATTCCTTGGCCAGCGCGGAGCCAGCGGCCATGCACAACGCCAGTGCAGAAAGGGTCAGCAATGCTTTTTTCATTATTCAATCCCTAAGAACCAATATGAGCGCTTGTGGCGCAGAATTATTGTTACTGGAACGCGTACGACCTATAGAAAGTAGCAATTTCCGAACCAGAGTCCCGAACAAGTGTTTTAAAAGGTTGGGCGGGGAGGGATGAGGGGAACTGAGTGCACGGAAATGGGCATTGCCCAAAGCGTGCACCGATTTGTGGCCGCGTCATGTGTTGTCCCGGGAAAAGGGGTCAGGCCAGCAGATCCTGCAAAGTGGCCAAGCTATCCGCTTCATCCACGGTCTTGTCCTGCCGCCAGCGCAGCATCCGCGGAAAACGCACCGCGATCCCGCTCTTGTGTCGGCGTGACAGGGCAATACCTTCAAAGCCCAGTTCAAAAACCAGACTCGGCTTCACACTGCTCACCGGGCCGAACTTCTCCACCGTGGTCTTGCGCACGATGCTATCGACCTTGCGCATTTCCTCATCGGTCAGCCCCGAATAGGCCTTGGCAAACGGCACCAGCGCACGCTGGCTCGACTCGGGCGGGCCGTCCCACACGGCAAAGGTGTAATCGCTGTACAGACTGGCCCGGCGACCGTGACCGCGCTGCGCGTAAATCAGTACCGCATCGACGCTGAACGGATCGACCTTCCACTTCCACCAAACGCCCATGTCCTTGGTTCGCCCCACGCCATACAGCGAATCCCGCGCCTTGAGCATCATTCCCTCGACACCCAGTCGCCGCGAGGACTCGCGTTGGCGGGAGAGGTCCAACCAATCAGTGCCGGTCAGCACCGGTGAGGCCAGCAGCACCGGGCTGTTGCAGCGCGCAATCACCGCTTCCAGTTGCGCCCGACGTTTCGCTTGCGGCTGGTTGCGCCAGTCTTCGCCTTGCCATTCGAGCAGGTCGTAGGCGAGCACCACCACCGGCACGTCTTCGAGGATTTTCTTGTCGAGGGTCTTGCGACCGATGCGTTGTTGCAGCAGGGCGAAGGACTGCACGGCTGGCGGTTCGGTCGATTGCGGATCAAAGGCGTCTTCGGTGCGCGGATGCGTGCTTTTCCACACGACGATTTCGCCGTCGATCACCGTGCCATCGGGCAAGCCGTGTACCAGCACCTCCAGTTCGGGAAAACGCTCGGTCACCAGTTCCTCGCCCCGCGACCAGATCCATAGTCGGCCCTCTCGCTTGACCACTTGGGCGCGGATGCCATCCCATTTCCATTCAATCTGCCAATCGCTGGCCGGGCCGATCAGCGTTTCGAATTCTTCCACCGGCTGCGACAAGGCGTGGGCCAAGAAGAACGGATACGGCTGACCACCCCGCTGAGCATGTTCATCGCTGGATTCAGGGGCAATCAGCTTCAGGTAACTGGCGGCGCTCGGCCGGTTGGACAGATCGGTGTAACCGACCAGACGCTGCGCCACACGCTTGCTGTCCAGCCCGGCCATCGAGGCCAAGGCCCGGGTAACCAGCAATTTCGAGACGCCGACGCGGAAACTGCCGGTGATCAATTTGATGCACAGCATCAGGCTTGATCGATCCAGTTGCGCCCACAGGGCCGGCAGTTGCCGGTTCAGATATTCCGGTGCTTCACCGCGCAGTGGCAGCAGTTTGTCCTCGATCCACTCGGCGAGGCCGGCGTCGGAGGTGTGCGGGTTTTCGGCGAGTACCAGCGAAATGGTTTCCGCCAGGTCGCCGACGGCTTGATAGCTTTCCTCGAACAACCACGGTTCCAGGCCCGAGATCTCGACGGCGAGTTCACGCAGAATTCTCACCGGCACCAGTTGCCGGGGCCGGCCACCGGAGAGAAAGTACACCGCCCACGCGGCGTCGTGCGGTTCGGCCTGGGCGAAGTAGGCTTGCATCGCCGCCAGTTTGGCGTTGCTCGAGGTGGTCGCGTCGAGTTCGGCGTACAGCTCGGCGAATGCTTTCATGCGGGCATCTCTGCGATGGTCGGTTCGGTGGCGAGGTTTTCTTCTTCGTCATCGCCGTATTCGGTGTTGAAACCCTGGGCATCCAGACCCTGTTCGCGCAGATGCCGCACCAGCACGCCGATCGAACCGTGGGTGACCATGACGCGTTCCGCACCGGTTTGCTCGATGGCCCACAATAGGCCGGGCCAGTCGGCGTGATCGGAGAGCACGAAACCGCGATCGACGCCGCGCCGCCGTCGGGTACCACGCAAGCGCATCCAGCCACTGGCAAATGCGTCGCTGTACTCGCCAAAACGGCGCATCCAGCTGCTGCCACCGGCCGAAGGCGGGGCGATGACCAGGGCCTTGCGCATGATCGGGTCGTTTTTTTTCACCTCTCCGGCGTAGATCGTCGGCGGCAAATACACGCCGGCCTCGCGGTAGACCCGATTCAGCGGCTCGACCGCACCGTGGCTGAGGATCGGACCGAGGCTTTCGTCGATACCGTGGAGAATCCGTTGAGCCTTGCCGAACGAGTAACAGAACAACACGCTGGCCTTGCCGGCCGCGATGTTCGCAGCCCACCACTGGTTGATCTCGCTGAACACCTGCGCCTGTGGCTGCCAGCGATAGATAGGCAGGCCGAAGGTCGATTCGGTGATGAAGGTGTGGCAGCGCACCGGTTCGAACGGGGCGCAGGTGCCGTCCGGTTCGATCTTGTAGTCGCCGGACGCGACCCAGACTTCGCCACCGTATTCCAGGCGCACTTGTGCCGAACCGAGCACGTGACCGGCAGGGTGAAAACTCAGGGTGACACCGTGGTGCGTCAGGCGCTGGCCGTAGGCGAGGGTTTGCAGGTTGATGTCCTGCCCCAGACGCGCGCGCAAAATCCCTTCGCTGGCGCTGCTGGCCAGATAATGTTGGTTACCGGTACGGGCATGATCGCCGTGGGCATGGGTAATGACCGAGCGCTCGACGGGGCGCCACGGGTCTATGTAGAAATCTCCGGCAGGGCAGTACAAACCCTCGGGGCGGGCGATAACAAGGTCCATGTCCTTACCAGAATGGGGGGCTTGTTAGCTATGAGGCTGACGCGTGTCCGGAAGTTCTATCGACTTTGAAGAGCAACCCTCACCCCAGCCCTCTCCCTGAGGGAGAGGGGGCCGACTGAGGTGTCTGGCGAGTGACATCGACCTGAAAAACCGCGCCGAACACAGATTCTGGACCAGATCAAAAGCCCCTCACCCCAGCCCTCTCCCAGAGGGAGAGGGGGCCGACCGAGGTGTCTGGGAGAGCTACGCCGACGTGAAATACCGAGTCGAACACAGATTCTGGGCCAGATCAAAAGCCCCTCACCCCAGCCCTCTCCCAGAGGGAGAGGGCTGGGGTGAGGTGTCTGGCCAGCTACATCGACCTGAAAGACCGAGTCGATTACGGATTCGGCAAGGCACGAACCGAGTTGATTCTGGATTCGGCAGTGCACGTTCAGGTCGGCGTATGACTCAAGCATCCCCCAATCAGTCCCCTCTCCCTCCGGGAGAGGGCTAGGGTGAGGGGCTTTTGATGTACAGCTTATTTGCCGGGAGTAAGCGTCAGACGGGTCTTGCCGTAGACCCGGTCAAAGTTCTGCGGCTGCATCGGCAAGCCGATGTACTGCCCCTTCAACCACGCATCGATGCCATTGAGGTAGTTCGGACTCACCGGATTACCCGACTGCCCCGTACCGTTCTGGCCCATCAGCGGTTCGGCTTGGCCGAAGTCGACGATGAAACGCATCGACGGTGCGCGCGTCGTGGTGAAATCCTGGCCCCAGGCGAACGCCGACGTGTTCAACGTCGTGTGATCGCCACCGGCCGCCAGTGGTCCGCGCACGGTCTGGCCATTGCTGTTCTTCCAGGCATAACTGTGCAGCTTGCCCCACTGCCAGGCCCGGTGATCGCCGCCCAACTGACTCTCGCTAGCGCTGATCGCCGCCGCGAAGCTACGGGCAAGAATCACCGCTTTGTCTTCTTTCTGCGGCGTACGAATGTCGTCCCAGAACGGACTGTCCTCACGTCCCAACAGATGGTCAGCCTGCGCCGCGTAAGACAGATCACCATTGGCGATAAACGCCTTCCACGCCGGGCTCGATTCCGGACCGAGCTCATCGAGGAAGATCTGCTTCATACTTTCTTGCAGGAACAGTTCGTAGATCGCCGCATCCGCCGAGGTCGGGCTGAGCTTGCCGTCGAACGCCATCAACCGCGTGAACGCTTCGCGCGCCTTGCTGCGATCCACTTCCGGCAGGGCATCGATTGCCTGTTTCAGCGGCTGCTTCATGCCCGGTGCTTCGAAGACTTTTTTCAACTTGGCGGCGAAGGTGGTGGTCTGGTCGTACTGCATGGCGATCACGCTGCGGCTGTCGTGCTTGCTGCTGCCGGCCAGTTCCGCCAGACGCTCGCCACGTTCCGGCGCCGCCCAAGAGTTCGACAGTTGCATGCCGTAACCGTGAGGAATCACACGCTGGTTGGCGGTGCCGAGCCAGCCTTGCGCCGGATCCTGATCGTACGGATGCAGCATCGGGTCGGCGTAACCGTCCCAGTCGTAGCGACCTTCCCAGCCCGGCGACGGCAGCAAGCCTTCGCCTTCGCGGCGGTTGGGGAAACGCCCGGTCACCTGCCAACCGATGTTGCTCGCATCGGCGAACACCAGATTCAGGGCGATGGCGCGGATCTCGCGGCTCGCGTCGGAAGCGCGTTCAACGGTTTGCGCACGGGTCAGATCAAAAAACGCATCCAGCGACTTGTCATCAGTGAAGCTCGGGGTCTGCAAGGCAAGACCGAAACCGCTGCCTTGCGCGGCCGCCTGAGCACTGTTGAGCAATGCGCCGTGGCGGGTTTCGTACACCGCTTCGCGAATCGGCCGTTGGCCTTTGACGAAGTAGGTTTCGTTGCGCACGCCCAGTGGCTGCCATTTGCCGTTGACCTCGTAGGTCAGGCTGCTGCCCTGACGGCGAATTTTTTCCAGAAACAGATCCTGGTTGTCGCCGAGCACGCTGGTCATGCTCCACGCTACTTTGCCGTTGAAGCCGCCGAGGACCATCGGCAGACCGGCAACGGTGACGCCGGCGGCCTGATATTTCGGTGCGCGGATCTGCACGAAACTCCACAGCGAAGGCGCGGCCAGCGGCCCATGGGCGTCACTGGCCAGCAGGCTCTTGCCGCTGCGGCTGCGTTGCGGGGCGATCGCCCAGTTGTTCGAAGACGGGGTGCCGAGCAGGTTCAGCGCGGACAGTTGCTGGCTGGCGTTGCTCAGTTCGGTCAGGCCGGGAATCTGCCCGTTGAGCTTGAGCCCTTGCAGCTTGTCGGCCTCGGCCAGTGGCAGGTTTTCGTCAGGCGCGGACGGCGTCAGCCAGGCGAGTTTGTCGGTAGCAACGGTTTGCGCCAGCACCAGCGAGGAAATTTCTTCCGGCAGGTTGGCCGACTGGCTGAAATTCAGCAGGGCGAAAATCAGCGCCGAGTCTTCCGGTTTCCAGTATTCCGGCTTGTAACCGCTGGACGCGAGATCACCCGGCAACTTGTCGGCGTAGCGGAACAGGTAGGCGTTGACGCCTCGTGCATAGACTTCGAAGAAACGCTTGAGGCGAGGCGACGAAGCCTTGTACAGCTCGCCAGCGCTTTTCTTCAGATTGACCGCGCGCATGTAGCGGTCGGCGTCGAGCATTGACGCGCCGGACATTTCTGCCAGACGGCCCTGCGCCAACAGGCGCAAGGTCACCATCTGGTTGATGCGGTCGCTGGCGTGCACATAGCCGAGGCTGAACAGCGCGTCGTGGAAGGTGTTGCTCTCGATCAGCGGCATGCCCATGGCATTGCGACGTACCGACACGTTCTGCGCCAGACCCTTGAGCGGTTGCACGCCGGAGGTCGGCGGGAGGGTGTCCTGAGCATTCCAGGTCTGGCAACCGGACAGGCCCAAAACACCGGCCACTGCTGCGGCAACGCCGAACCGGGGAAGAAAATGTGTGAGGGCTGGCGAGGCCATGGCAAAGCTCCTGCGGGGGGTAGCGTCAGTAAAGGCGCTACGTTAGTGAGCAGGAGGTGGCCGCGCAAGCGGGGGCGGGGGTTATTTGCGTATTTCTGTCGAATGGAAAAGATCGCAGCCTGCGGCAGCTCCTATATAAGCATGCATTCCCCTGTAGGAGATGCCGAAGGCTGCGATCTTTTGCCGTTCAATCAAGCCTTCGGTGGATTGATTTTCTGCACCAACGCGTAGGCCTTCACCGTCGCCGGGCGATCCTTGATGCGGTTGAACCAGCGCTGCACATGCGGGAAGTCTTCAAGGTTCTGGCTTTGCCATTTGTGCGAGACGATCCACGGATAGATCGCCATGTCGGCAATGCTGTATTCGCTGCCGGCGACGAATTCGTTATCAGCCAGTTGCTTGTTCAATACGCCATACAACCGCGCGGTCTCGTCGATGTAGCGCTTGATCGCGTAGGGGATTTTCTCCGGGGCGAACTGGCTGAAGTGGTGATTCTGCCCGGCCATCGGCCCCAATCCGCCCATTTGCCAGAACAGCCATTGCAACGCCGTTTGCCGACCGCGCAGGTCTTGGGGCAGAAACTTCCCGGTTTTCTCCGCCAGATACAACAGGATTGCCCCGGACTCGAACAGCGACAGCGGTTCACCGCCATCGGCCGGTTCATGGTCAACGATGGCCGGAATGCGATTGTTCGGGGCGATTTTCAGAAAGTGCGGCTGAAACTGCTCACCCTGGCTGATGTTGATCGGGTGCACGTTGTACGGCAGGCCGGCTTCTTCGAGAAACAGGGAGATCTTGTGGCCGTTGGGGGTGGTCCAGTAATACAGGTCGATCATGGAGAACTCCAAAGCAGAAATGGACTTGCGTGCGGACAGCAAACGCCGGCGTCAGGTCGTCCCGTGTGCGTTCGATAGCTTGCTTAGTAGGAAGAGGTGATGCTGAACTGCGCAGAATTCAATGACTCTGCATGAGAAAAATCGCCATGGAGCTTCAGGCCAACGCTGCACTGATCATCATCGACCAGCAAAAAGGCATCCTGCAGCCGCGTTTGGGTCGAAGGAATAATCTTCAGGCGGAAGAGCGAATCCTTGATCTGCTGGGGCTGTGGCGGCGTAGCACAAGGCCGGTGATTCATGTGCAACATCTGTCGCGTGAACCGGATTCGGTGTTTTGGCCGGAGCAGGAAGGCGTGGAATTCCAGCAGCGGTTTTTGCCGCAGGACGGCGAATGGCTGATTCAGAAGCAGGTGCCGGATGCATTTTGTGCCACCGGGTTAGAGGCGCGGTTGCGCGAGGCGGGGATCGGGCAATTGGTTATTGTCGGCGTGGCCACTAACAACTCCGTGGAATCGACGGCGCGCACGGCGGGGAATCTGGGGTTTGATGCGTGGGTGGCGGAGGATGCCTGTTTCACCTTCGACAAGGCTGATTATTTCGGCACATTGCGTACGGCTGAAGAGGTGCACGGGATGTCGCTGGGGAATTTGCAGGGGGAGTATGCGACGGTGGTCAGTTCTGCACAGATTCTGGCGGCTGGCTGAAAACTTCACCATATGTGCCGGCCCCTTCGCGAGCAAGCTCGCTCCCACAGGGGAACGCATTGCAACTGAAGAAACCCGTTCAGGCGACGACGATGTTGGATGTGCCGGCCTCATCGCGAGCAGGCTCACTCCTACAGGGATTGCATTCCAACTGGAGGAACTCGATTGACTGTGGGAGCGAGCTTGCTCGCGAAGGCGGCAGGTCAGGCGAAGAGGGTCTTCGCCCCGGGCATCACGCCCCGTGGCACTTCTTGAATTTCTTGCCGTTGCCGCATGGGCACGGGTCGTTGCGGCCGACGTCTTTCAGGGCGTTGCGCACCGGTTCCTGGTGGGCGTGGCCGCAGTTCGGGCCGTGAACGTGGCCGTGGTCATGTTCGTGATGATGGTCATGATCGTGGTTGCAGTCAGGGCCATGGACATGAGGTTGCTGGGTCATCGGTGTTGCTCCGGAATTAAATCGGCGGGGATTATCACGCCATTGCGCTCAAGGTGCACGTAGTGAGCGATGAATAAACCGGTTTCCATCTCACCCTGCAAGCGATAGGGAATCTGTTGATTCGAGCTTTTCAGCATTTTCACCACATCTTTTACCCGGGGCCACAGGTTGGTGCGGATCGGCACTTTGAAGTAAGCACTGCGTTTTGGTCCGACCGTAAACCAGTGTTCATGCTCACCCTCGGCCAGCAGTATGTCGGCAAGATGAATGCGGTATTCGAGGCCGCGCACGGTCAGGTCGCTATCGTTGGGGTTATCGACGCGAAAGTGCAGGATGAATTTCTGTTCGAGCAGTTTGGCGCGCACCACTTCGACTTTCACCAGATGCACGGCGGGGTCGACGCTGTCATCGCTGAACCACGATGCGCAACCGCCGAGGTTCAGGATCAGCATCAAAAACAGAAAATGTAGTGTGCGCCAGCGACCGAGCATGGTTTTACTCCCTTTGCTGGCAGTCTAGCCGCTAAAAGATCGCAGCCTTCGGCAGCGCCTACAGGCGAAGCGCAAATCCTGTGCAGGAGCTGCCGCAGGCTGCGATCTTTTGATCTTAAGCGCCGAAATATCCCGCACAGCACTTCTTGAACTTCTGCCCACTGGCGCACGGGCAACTGTCATTGCGCCCCAGCTTCAATTGCACCGTCGGATCAATGAAGTACCAGTGCCCGGCGTTCTGCACGAACGACGAACGCTCGCGATGGCTATGCTCGCCCTGACCGTCATGCCAGCGCGCGGTGAAGGTGACGAAAGCGTGTTCCGGCTGGCCACCGAAGACTTCCGAGCTCTCGACTTCAAGGCCGAGCCAGGTGCTCTGCGCACTCCAGTCGGTGATCGATTGGCGATTGAGGCCCGCTTGCTGGGCGGGCAGGGTGGTCGCCACCAGATAGTCGATCAGCCCCAGCACATAGGCGCTGTAGCGCGAACGCATCAGCGCTTCGGCGCACGGTGCCGGATGGCCGTCGTGATAATGGCCGCAGCAGGCCTCCAACAGATTGCCGCTGCCGCACGGGCAAATGGCTGTACTCATTGCATTACCACCAGTATTTCCCGAAGTTTTCCGGATTGGCCCAGAACCGTGAGTTGAGCCAGTCGGGGACTTGTTTGTATTCAAGCAGATCATAGGTGAACAGGGTCAGCACTTGATCGTCGCGTTGAAAACATTCACTGGCTTGCAGCGCCAGTGAATAGAAGTCGGTTTCCTGCCAGCCGCTGGCCGCCAGATCCGCCAGCACGGCGATGCGGCTGGCGTTGAGATTGCGAATCCCGCCCAACAAGTTGAGGCCATCGCGTTTGGGCAAATGTTCCAGGCAATCGACCACCAGCGCCAGATCGAAACGCTGTGCCGCCAGTTCAGCAGGCAGTGCGCCGGGCGCGGCGTGGGCCACGACGGTGTCTGGATGTGCCTCTTTAAAGGCGCTCAGGGCTGGAAATTCGCTGGCGCCGATCAGCAACAGCCGCGCCGGGGCGTAGCGATCCAGCAAAACGGCCAATGCCTGTTGCGGCGTACGGGAAGAAATGGCGACGTTCATCGAAGCTCCTCAATCAGACCGCCAAGACTAGCCTGCCTGACGGTGGCGGCAAAGCGCCCTGTTCCGCCCGTTTCGGGTAAATGTGCCGAAGTCCTGTGAACAGGCTCGCAAACAGCGGTGGCCTATTGCTGGCGGAGATTAAAACTCCGGTCTTTACTCCCTGAATCGGTTCTAAGCCGATCCCTCAGGAGAAAACCAGATGAGCATAGTTCGGACAGCGTTACCTTTGATTCTGCTAACCAGTGTGTTGACTGGTTGCGCAGGTTTGCAGAAAACCGACTGGCCGACCTGTGCGGCGGTCGGTGGTGTCGTCGGTGCCGGTCTCGGCGCAACCGAAAGTTCGGCATGGGCCGGCTACGGTGCGTTGCTGGTCGGTGGCACGGCAGCGGCCTATTGCTGGGTTCACGGCGATGGCGACGAAGACGGCGATGGCGTGCCGGACAGTCGCGACAAGTGCCCGGGCACGCCTAAAGGCGTACAGGTCGATGCTGACGGTTGCCCTCCACCAGCGCCTGCACCCGTGGTCGAAGAAGCTGTAGTGGTCAAGGAAGAAACCATTGTTATCCGTGATGTGCACTTCCAGTTCGACAAAGCCACGCTGACCGGCCCTGACAAGCAAGTGCTCGACAAGGTCGCCACCCGCCTGAAACAGGAATCCTCGACGGCGCAACTGACCGTGACCGGGCATACCGACAGCGTGGGCAGCGATGCCTACAACAAAAAACTGTCGGATCGTCGTGCGCACTCGGTGGTGGATTACCTGATCCAGCAAGGTGTGCCACGCGCCAGCTTCGTTTCGGTGTCCGGTCTGGGTGAAAGCCAGCCTGTTGCCGACAACAAAACCGCTGACGGTCGCGCGCAAAACCGTCGTACCGAAATCAAAATCCAGCGTTAAGCCCCTCTCGCATCCGCGGCTTGTGCAGTCGCGGATGCGGGTCTTTACTCCTGTGTAACCGGTATGGGCCGGTGACACAGGAGCTTTCACAATGACTGTTTTCTCAAGGTCCGTCTTGCCGGTGCTGCTGCTAGGCAGTTTGCTCACCGGTTGCGCCACCCACAGCGATGGCACTGCACCCCTCAATCAACGTACGTGGCCGATCTGCAGCGTTATCGGCGGACTGGTCGGTGGCGGCCTCGGCGCTATCGAAAGCGCTGGCTGGGCCGGTGGCGGCGCAGCGCTGGGGATTCTTACCGGCGGACTGATCTGTTATGCCCAGGACGGCGATGAAGACGACGACGGCGTATTCGACCGCCGCGACCGTTGCCCGGACACCCCGGAAAATACTTCGGTCGATCACCGTGGTTGCCCGCTGCCACAGTACCCGGTCACGGAAAAAATGCCGGAGCCTGTACCGCAAACTGAGGTCATCACCTTGAGCGATGCCGGCAACGTGCTGTTCGACTTCGACAAGTCCGATCTCACGCCGGCGGCGAAAGCCCAGCTCGATACGCTGATGGACAAACTGCGCAATGCCGACGTGGTGAGCATCAAAGTCATCGGTCACACCGACAGCAAAGGGTCGGATGCCTACAACCAGGCATTGTCGGAACGGCGTGCGAGCAGTGTTGCCGCGTATCTGCTGAGCCAAGGGCTGGCGCCGAACAAACTCACCAGTGAAGGGCGCGGTGAGAGCGAGCCGGTTGCCGATAACGCCACCGATGAGGGGCGCGCGCAGAACCGTCGTGTGGAGTTGCACATCAACCGATAGGACGCGTCTGTAGGGCGCAGGCTAGAGCTGCCGGGCGATAATCACCGTCGTCCCGGCAGCCATTTGGCAGACGATCGAAGTTTTTTCATTTATCCCTCTGGCTTATCCCCCGCAGAAGCCGTTACTGTGCGCCCAAAGAATAATTCGCAACACGGGGGGCGTATGAAAGTGTTCTGGGGGCTGGGGCGGTTGTTGACCCTGCTGTTCTGCTGCGTGGTGCTGGCCAATCAGTTGGTGCCGTTCGTACATCCGTTGCATCTGCTGGTCAATCTGGCCGGCGGTCTGTTGTTGCTGATTCATCTATTCGAAGTGCTGCTGTGCAATCGCAGCCTCAAAGGTCGCCCGCACCCTTGGCGTGACCGTGGCCGCATCCTGCTGTTCGGCGTATTTCACCTGCAAACCATCCCGGCCCCGGCCGCTCCGGAGGCTTCTTCCCATGCGTAAACTCTGCTTGCTCGCTGCATTCATCAGCCCATTGGCCTGTGCCCAAGTGGTCAGCGTCGAAACCAATTCCCTGATGCGTTTGCCCAATACCACCAGCACCTTGCAGCTCGAACGTCTGGACGTGGCCGATTACGGCACCTTGCTGATTCCCGCCAACGTGACCGAATTGACCGTGGGCGAGTTGCGTCTCGGTCATGAAGCGCGCATTGCAATCGTTCCAGCTGAACAGGCGCTGGAATTGAAAGTTGCCCGCGCCGAACTGAGCGAAGGCAGTCAGATCACTGCGCGCGGGGCGCCGGGGACTTATGAAAAAGCCGCCCGTGCGGGGCGCAATCTGAATCTGCAATTCAAGGCGTTGAACGCGCCGCAGCTATTGGTCGATGCCCGTGGCGGCACCGGCGCACCGGGCTTTGTCGGCCTCGATGGCGGTAACGGCGAAGACCCTGGCTGCACTTATGGCGCGGCCGGGCACGGTTTTGATGGCAGTAACGGCAGCGATGGCCAACCGGGCGCACCGGGTGCGTTGGTGCGGCTGGAAGTGCCTCGCGAGTTTCCGGCGGAGTTGATCAAGGTCAATGTGGCAGGTGGTAACGGTGGCCCGGCGGGTGTTGGCGGCAAGGCAGGCAAGGGCGGCAAGTCCAAGGGGTGCTTGGTGTATCGCGCCGATGGTGGCAAGAACGGCAAGGCCGGGGCGGATGGCCAGCCTGGGCCGGTGGGGGCGGCGGGTGCTGTGACCGTGCAGCGCCTCTGAACGTTTTACCCTCACCCCAGCCCTCCCGAAACGTCGGACCGCCCGTAGGGAGAGGGGGCCGACCGAGGTGACTCAGGCTATCCATCGACCTGCAAAACCGAGTCGATTATGGATTCAAAGCCAATCTCTCAAGTCGGCGTAGCTCTTCAATATCCCCCACTCCAGTTCCCTCTCCCTACGGGCGGTCCGACGTTTCGGGAGGGTTAGGGTGAGGGGCTTTTGATCTCAGTCCCCAATTTCAGAATATCGGCCGAGCCGCCGCAATCGCCACCAACACCACCCCCACAATCAGATTAAGCCCCACCACCCGGCGAATTCGCCCCAGCACCGCCGCACCCGCCGGCCAGTCCTTCGCCTCCACCGCCGTACGCAGCTCAGGCAGCATCAAGCCCTGAATCCGGATAAACAGCGCCGTCATCACCACGTACAAGCCCATCATCACCTGCACATACTTCGGCGCGGTCTCAAACCCGACCTGCTGCAAATGCAACATGCCCACGCCGCTGATGGGCAAAAGAATCACCGCGACCCAGACCCACCGAAAAAAACCTTGAAACACTTCCACCCACAAGGTGAGGCGGGCTGGGCCGTCGAGGGCCTTCACAGCCGCGGGGCGCAGGACCATCCAGGCGAAAAACATGCCGCCGACCCACACCAGGGCGGACAGCACATGCAGGGGGTAAACGAGGCTAAAAGGTGTCATTGGGGCACTCCGTTCTGCGCGGGATTAATTAGCGGGGTATGATAGCCGCCATCCGAAACCACTGAAAATTTATCCAGCGTTTTTTGCGCCCGACAATCCATGATCAGTACTGAACTCAAAACCACGATCCAGGGCGCCTATTCGCGTTTTCTAGAGGCCAAGAGCCTCAAACCGCGTTACGGCCAGCGCCTGATGATCGCTGAAATCGCCAAAGTCCTCGGGGATATCGACACCGACGACGAAGGCCGGCGCAGTGGCGACCCCGCGATTGTCGCGGTGGAAGCCGGCACCGGTACCGGCAAGACAGTGGCCTACAGCCTGGCCGCGATCCCCACCGCCAAACTGGCCGGCAAACGCCTGGTCATCGCCACCGCGACCGTCGCTCTGCAGGAGCAGATCGTCTACAAGGATTTGCCCGACCTGATGCGCAACAGCGGGCTGAATTTCAGCTTCGCCCTGGCCAAGGGCCGTGGCCGCTACATGTGCCTGTCCAAGCTCGACATGCTCTTGCAGGAAGGCCACGCGCAAACCGCCACCGCGCAGCTGTTCGAAGAAGAAGGCTTCAAGATCGAGGTTGATGAGGCCAGTCAGAAGCTGTTCACCAGCATGATCGAAAAGCTCGCCGGGAATAAATGGGACGGCGACCGCGACAGCTGGCCGAATGCGCTGGAAGACGCTGACTGGGCGCGCCTGACAACCGATCACAGCCAGTGCACCAACCGCCATTGCCCGAACTTCGGCCAGTGCGCCTTCTACAAGGCCCGCGAAGGCATGGGCAAGGTCGACGTGATCGTCACCAACCACGACATGGTCCTGGCTGACCTGGCACTGGGCGGCGGCGCGGTGTTGCCGGATCCGCGCGACACCATTTACGTGTTCGACGAAGGCCATCACCTGCCGGACAAGGCCATCGGCCACTTCGCCCATTACACGCGCCTGCGTTCCACCGCCGACTGGCTGGAAACCACCGCGAAGAACCTGACCAAACTGCTGGCCCAGCATCCGCTGCCGGGCGATCTTGGCAAATTGATCGAACAAGTGCCGGAACTGGCGCGTGAGATCAAGGCTCAGCAACAGTTCATGTTCAGCGCCTGTGAGCAGGTCGCCGATTTCAAACCCGGCGAAGACGTCGAGGGTCGCGAACGGCCACGGCATCGCTTCGTCGCCGGGGTGATTCCCGAGCACATGCGCGAAATGGGCATCGAGCTGAAAAAAGGCTTTGCTCGTCTCAACGATCTGTTCACCCGTCTGACCGACCTGCTCAAGGAAGGCATGGACGGCGAGGTCAACATCGGCATCGCCAGCAATCAGGCTGAGGAATGGTATCCGCTGTTCGGCAGCCTGTTGTCGCGTGCCTCCGGCAACTGGGAGCTGTGGACTGCGTTCACCGCCGAAGACCCGGAAGACAGCCCGCCGATGGCGCGTTGGCTGACCCTGGCCGAAAGCGGTTCGCTGTTCGATATCGAGGTCAATGCCAGCCCGATCCTGGCGGCGGAAACCTTGCGCCGCAGCTTGTGGAACGTGGCTTACGGCTGCCTGGTGACCTCGGCGACCCTCACGGCGCTGGGCACTTTCGACCGCTTCCGCATGCGCGCCGGCCTGCCGAAAAAGGCCGTCACTGCTGTGGTGCCGAGCCCGTTCCATCATGCCGACGCCGGTGTGTTGCGGGTGCCGGACCTGAAAGCCGATCCACGCGATGCCGCCGCACACACGGCAGCGATCATCCGTGAGTTGCCCGATCTGGTCGAAGGCTCGCGCGGCACCCTGGTGTTGTTCTCCTCGCGCAAACAGATGCAGGACGTGTTCGACGGTCTCGACCGCGACTGGCGCAAGCAAGTGTTCATTCAAGGCAACCTGTCGAAACAGGAAACCCTGAACAAGCACAAGGCGCGGGTTGATGGCGGTGATTCCAGCGTGCTGTTCGGTCTGGCCAGTTTCGCCGAAGGTGTCGACTTGCCGGGTGCGTACTGTGAACACGTGGTAATCGCCAAGATCCCGTTCTCGGTCCCGGACGATCCGGTCGAAGCGGCGTTGTCGGAATGGATCGAGGCCCGTGGCGGCAATCCGTTCATGGAAATCTCCGTGCCCGACGCTTCGCTGAAACTGGTTCAGGCCTGCGGGCGGCTGCTGCGCACCGAAGAAGACCGCGGCACCATCACCTTGCTCGATCGGCGCCTGGTCACCCAGCGCTATGGCAAGGCGATCCTCAATGCGTTGCCTCCTTTCCGTCGTGAAATATCCTGAGACAACGGTGGGCAGTTTTGCCCGCCGTGTTGTCTATCTCTCTGCCATCGCTTTTCCATTGGCCATTGTTGGTCGTTAGGGAGAACTCCGTTCTTATGATCCGCCGTTCGTTGCCTGCCGTATTTGCCTTGATCTTCGCTGCCCCGTTGCTGGCAGCGCCCGCCGGTCAGCAGACACTGTTCAACTTTGTCCGTCCTGCCGACGTGGTGAAAATCGCCACTGAAAACGCTGATCTGCCGCAAGCCAACGCCGAGCAAACGCCTGAGGGCGAAGTGCTGCGCCGGGTGACGTTCAACCCGGTGGCGCGCCCGACCTTGCGGCTCACGCCGCAGACCGGCGCTTGGGACTGGTCGCAGTCGGGCATGATGACCCTGCGATTGCAGAGCGCAATGGACTGGGCGGTGACGGTCTACGTACAGATCCAGAGCAACGACGGCCGCACCCTGGTCAGCCGCGTCGACCTGCCGGCCGGGCCTGCGCAAACCCTGTTGGTGCCGCTGGTCGCGTCAACACCGCTGAGTCAGGGCATGAAAGCCGGGCCGCCAATGCCGATGACGGTCGATGGTCAGCGGATCCTGCTGGCCGCCAGCAGCGGCGAAATCGATCGCAGCCAAGTGGTCTCGGTGAGCCTGTCGATGGATCAGCCGAAAGTCGCGCAGAGTTTGCTGCTGGAGCGTTTCGGTGTGCAGGACGGCGAATCGGTCACCCAGGCCGTTTACGGCAATCTGGTCGACGCCTACGGGCAATCGACCCGCAGCAAGTGGCCGGAAAAGATCAGCAACGACGAACAACTGAAATCTGCCGCCGCCAAGGAACAGCAACAGCTGAAAACCTGGCTGGCCGAGCGTGAAAAGTCTTCGCTGGACAAATTTGGCGGCTGGAACAAAGGCCCGGCGTTCAAGGCCAGCGGTTTCTTCCGTACTGAAAAGCGTGATGGCCGCTGGTATCTGGTCACGCCTGAAGGTCATCCGTTTTACTCGCTGGGCGTGAACACCGTCAGCCCCCAGGTCAACCAGACCTACGTGGCTGGCCGTGAGTACATGTTCGAATCCCTGCCTAAACCTGATGAACCGTTGGCCAAGCATTTTGGCGAGGGTGACAACCGTGGCGGCAACGGTGTTGATCAGGGCCGGGGATACGGCAACGGGCGCTGGTACGACTTCTATGGCGCCAACTTGCAGCGCGTGTACGGTGAGCCGTGCAAAGCCGACAGTGAGAGCAAGTCCGGAGTCGCCGAAGCGGCCAAGTCTGCCGCCGCTGAAACGGCCGTAGTGAACTCGGCTGAACCTGTCTCGGTGCCTGCGGAGCCGAAGTCCGGCGTCGCTGAGGCAGCCAAAACTGAAACCGTACAAGCGACAGCGGAAAAGGCTGCTGAGCCGTGCAAGGCCACCATCGATGAGCAACAGTGGGCCAGCCACACGCTCGATCGCCTGCAAGCCTGGGGCTTCAACACGGTTGGTAACTGGAGTGCCGATTCGCTGAATGATGCCGAGCGTGTGCCTTACACCTTGCCGCTGTCGATCGTCGGTGACTACACCAGCATCAGCACCGGCAGCGACTGGTGGGGTGGTATGCCGGATCCGTTTGATCCGCGTTTCGCCATGGCCACCGAGCGCGCCGTCGCCATTGCCGCCCGCGATCACCGCGACGATCCGTGGCTGATCGGCTACTACGCCGACAACGAACTGGCGTGGGCTGGTCCCGGCGATGATCCGAAATCCCGCTATGCGCTGGCCTATGGCACCTTGAAGATGACCACCGACGTACCGGCCAAACGTGCGTTCCTCAAGCAATTGCGCGACAAGTACCGCAATCAGGCGGGGCTGTCGAAGGCGTGGGGCATTGATCTGCCGGCGTGGGAATTGATGGAAGACCCGGGTTTCGTGCCACCACTGCCGAACCCGGAACATCCGGAAATCGAGGCGGACTTCAAATATTTCCAGAAGGTTTTCGCCGACACCTACTTCAAAACCATTTCCGACTCGCTGAAATGGCATGCGCCGAACCAGTTGCTGCTTGGCGGTCGCTTCGCCATCAGCACGCCGGAAGCCGTGGCGTCCTGCGCGCAGTATTGCGATGTCCTGAGCTTCAACATGTACACGCTGAAACCGCAGGACGGTTATGACTTTGCCGCACTGGGCGCTTTGGACAAACCGGTAATGATCACCGAATTCAACTTTGGCTCAGCGGATCGTGGCCCGTTCTGGGGCGGCGTCACACAACTGGCCAAGGAAGAAGATCGCGGCCCGGCCTACGCCAACTTCCTCAAACAAGCGCTGAGTGAACCGTCGATTGTTGGCGTGCATTGGTTCCAGTATCTGGACCAACCGGTAACCGGCCGTCTGCTTGATGGTGAGAATGGCCACTTCGGTCTGGTGGGAGTGACTGATCTGCCGTATCAGGGTTTTGTCGAGTCAGTGCGCAAGAGCAATTTGCAGGCGATTGATCAGCTTGGCAAAGAGGCCGAGAAAGCCCTTAAGCACGAAGCCGAAGGCGGCAGGAAAGGTGAGGCAGGCAAAGGTGCGGGAGCAGAGCACGCGGGTGGGCACTCGGGGAATGGTCATTAATCTGTGATGCGCTAAAAGATCGCAGCTTGCGGCAGCTCCTGCAGAGGAACGCGATCTCATGTAGGAGCTGCCGCAGGCTGCGATCTTTTGACTTGGCTTTTAACCGTCTGGCCCGCAGCTGTTCCCAAATCCCTCAAGGGCTGGAACAATGCGGGCCACTTTGTAGAGCGTTTTCGCGGGGGAGTTGCGGGTGCAGATTCAGGGACATTACGAGCTTCAATTTGAAGCGGTGCGCGAAGCTTTCGCCGCACTGTTCGACGATCCCCAGGAACGCGGCGCAGCCCTGTGCATCAAGGTCGGTGGAGAAACCGTTCTCGACCTCTGGTCCGGCACTGCCGACAAGGATGGCACTGAGGCCTGGCACAGCGACACCATCGCCAACCTGTTCTCCTGCACCAAAACCTTCACCGTCGTCACCGCCCTGCAACTGGTCGGTGAAGGCAAGCTGCAACTGGATGTTCCGGTCGCCCGCTACTGGCCGGAATTCGCCGCTGCCGGCAAAGAATCCATCACCCTGCGCCAATTGCTCTGCCACCAGGCCGGTCTGCCGGCCCTGCGCGAGCTGCTGGCGCCGGAAGCGCTCTACGACTGGCAAACCATGGTCGACGCCCTCGCGGCAGAAGCGCCATGGTGGACGCCGGGCACCGGTCACGGTTATGCCGCGATCACTTATGGCTGGCTGATCGGTGAATTGCTGCGCCGTGCTGACGGTCGTGGGCCGGGTGAATCGATCGTCGCTCGTGTCGCCAAACCGTTGGGTCTGGATTTTCACGTCGGTCTGGCTGACGAAGAATTCCACCGGGTGGCGCATATCGCTCGCGGCAAGGGCAATGCTGGTGATGCTGCCGCGCAACGTCTGCTGCAAGTGACCATGCGCGAACCGACTGCCATGACCACCCGTGCTTTTACCAATCCGCCGTCGGTGCTGACCAGCACCAACAAACCTGAGTGGCGACGCATGCAGCAACCGGCGGCCAATGGCCACGGGAATGCGCGCAGTCTGGCCGGTTTCTACGCTGGGTTGCTCGACGGCAGCCTGCTCGAAAGCGACATGCTCGAAGAGCTGACCCGCGAACACAGCCTCGGCGAAGACAAGACTTTGTTGACCCAGACCCGTTTCGGTCTGGGCTGCATGCTTGATCAACCGGATGTGCCCAACGCCACTTACGGCCTCGGCCCACGTGCGTTCGGCCATCCGGGCGCGGGCGGTTCCATCGGTTTCGCTGATCCTGAGCATGATGTCGCCTTCGGTTTTGTGACAAATACCCTTGGGCCGTACGTCTTGATGGATCCGCGCGTGCAGAAGCTCGCGCGGGTGCTTGCCACTTGTCTGTAAAGTTTCATCCGAGGTCCCAGGGTCGGAACCTCAAGCGGTTTTTCGTTTCAAAACGGCTGTTTATCCGGGCGAAAGTGCTCTGATTTTTCATTACTTCATTTTGTGGATTTTCAATGTCATCTAAAAAGACCCTCGCCCTGGCCCTGTGTGTAGCGATCACCGGTTGTGCACAGACCCCGAAAAACGATGCGGACGGCGGTAGTTGGTGGCCGTTCGGCTCCTCCGACAAAGTAGCTGCTAAAGAACCGGCACCTGCACCTTTGAAACCTGCGGCAACCGCACCCGTGGCCAAGACTGAAAGCAGCAGCCCGTGGTACTGGCCGTTCGGTTCTGATGATGACGCGGTCAAAGCTGACATGAAGGCTGAAGTCGCCCCGGAAGCGAAAAAACCGGCGACCGTCGCCAAAGCTGAAGCCGACGCGGGTGGCAAATGGTGGTGGCCGTTTGGCGGCAAGGATCAACCCACCACCAAAGCCGTGCCGATGCCGGATCCGAAAGTGACCCAAGCCTGGCTCGACGACTACGAGCCGCGCCTGCGTGAAGCGGTCAAGAACAGCAATCTGCAACTCGAACGCCGTGAAAACGTGCTGGTCGTGACCGCGCCGGTGGAAGGCTCGTTCAATCCGGATCGTCCCGCCATGCTGCTGCCGGTCACCCTCGGTCCGTTCACCCGAGTGGCGAAAATCCTCGAAGCCGACCCGAAAACTGCCGTGCTGGTCCTTGGCCACAGCGATTCCAGTGGTGCCGCGCCTGCCAACATCAAACTCAGCCAGGAACGTGCCCAGTCCATTGCGGCGATCTTCCGTCTCAGCGGCTTGCAGCGTGATCGCCTGATGCTGCGCGGCATGGGTTCGGAAGCGCCGCGTGCGGCCAACGACAGCGTTGAAGGTCGTGCCCTGAACCGTCGTGTCGAACTGCTGGTCACTCCGCAGAACACCATGGTTGCCCTGCTGAGCAAGTACAACATGCCAGCGCCGAAGCCAGTGACCATGGTTGCTGCGCAAGACGTCAAGCCTGCCGCCAAAGCAGTCACCCCGGCCCCCGCCGCCAAGAAAGCAGCTGTGCCAGCGACCAAAAAGGCTCCGGTGAAAAAAGCCGCTGCCAAGGCACCGGCTAAAAAGGCCCCGGCCAAGGCCCCAGCGAAAAAGACTGCTCCAGCCAAAGCTGCCGCGACCGACAAGAAAGTCGCCGCGACCGATACCACCAAGAAGTGATCCGCTAACGAAAAGGAATGCGCCATGACCCAGGCTCTGGCAGATATGCGTCGTGATTACACCCGGGATGGTCTGACCGAGGAGCAAGCCCCGGCCGAGCCATTTGCGTTGTTTCACCAGTGGTTTGCCGACGCGGTGAAAACCGAACAGGCGCCGGTGGAAGCCAACGCCATGACCCTGGCCACGGTCGACCAGGATGGGCGACCGCATTGCCGCATTCTGCTGCTCAAGGGCCTGGACGAGCAGGGCTTCACCTTCTTCACCAACTACGACAGCGCCAAGGGCCAGCATCTGGCGGCCAACCCGTTTGCCGCCATGACTTTCTTCTGGCCAACCCTCGAACGCCAGGTGCGCATTGAAGGGCGGGTGGTGAAGGTCACGCCTGCGGAGTCGGATGCGTATTATCAGGTGCGTCCGCTGGGCAGCCGTCTCGGTGCCTGGGCATCACCGCAGAGCCGGGTGATCAACGGGCGCGGTGAACTGGAAGATTTGCTCAAGGCCACCGAGCAGCGTTTCTCCGATACTCAACCCGACTGCCCGGAACATTGGGGTGGTTACCGTTTGTTGCCTGAGCGCATCGAATTCTGGCAGGGCCGTCCGAGCCGTCTGCACGATCGCCTCAACTACCGTGTGCAGGGCGCCGACTGGATTCTTGAACGTCTGGCACCTTAAGCAGTCTACCGAGCGGGATAGCCTGCCGCAGCGGCCTCCAGCCACTTCGGCAGATCCCGGCGCTTGATCTTTTGCGCCTGAGCGCGAGCCAGTTGTTCGAGCATGAAGGCACGTTTTCCTTCATCCTTGCCCGCCAGTGACAGCGCCAGGTCGCGATCCATCCAGCGCTTGATCCGCACGTACAACCACCAATGGAAGTACAAACCAGCGGCAGTGGTGACGACGATGATGAAGTAATCCATGAAAATCCTTGGTGTCCGTGGCGCGGAATCGGTAATTTGGCGCTACTGTTGGGAAACCTTGCAGGCGTCTGTACCGCGCCTGAATGAAAGCCAATTTATCCGGGCGGCGTCGTGACAGGCGTCAAGCCACGGAGTTTAATGAATATATGTTCCTTTGGAGTTGATGCTATGCGTAAGTCTGTTCTGCTGGTTGCTTCCTTTTCCACGATGGCGATGTTGCTTACCGGCTGCCAATCGAGCCTGACCGGTGACTCCTACTCCCGTGACGAAGCGCGTCGTGTGCAGACGATTCGCATGGGTACCATCGAATCCCTGCGCCCGGTGAAAATCGAAGGCACCAAGACCCCGATCGGCGGCGCTGCAGGTGCAGTGGTCGGCGGCGTCGGCGGCAGCGCCATCGGCGGCGGCAAGGGCAGCATCGTTGCTGCGGTTATCGGTGCGGTGGCGGGCGGTCTGATCGGTTCGGCGACTGAAGAAGGCCTGACCCGTACCCAAGGTGTGGAAATCACCGTGCGTGAAGACGATGGCAGCATGCGTGCCTATGTGCAGCAGGTTCAGGAGAATGAAGTGTTCCGTGTTGGCGAGCGCGTGCGCATCTCCACCGTTGGCGGGACCAGCCGCGTTTCGCACTAAGCGGGATTTAGGGTAAAGAAAACCCCGATCAGGTGACTGGTCGGGGTTTTTCTTTATTGCTTCCAGCTCGTTGAGTCAGTAATCGAAACAGGTTCCCATGAAGTAATCCAAGCCTTTCGGGAAGCTCTCGTTGAGAAGAGCTTCCAGAGCAGCTATTTGATCCGTGCTCAATAACAACTCGCCGGGCTCCAGTTCGCTCACAGGCTTGGACTCAATGAGTTGCGCGACTTGCTCATTCATCTCGTTACCGGTGATGTACCGCTCGAATTGCAAGGAGTCGTCCTGAACTTTATCAGGAAAAAATCCGGTGATCGAAAGGTAGTGCATACGGTCAATCAGCCTTTTTTCGCTATTAGCTGTAGTCGAACGAAATTTGATAGTCGTTAGTACTCAGGGTGATTTGATGTTGAAAGTACGGCTGAATGGTAGCAACCCACTTTTCGACAACATTGAAGCTGCCATTATTGATGTTGCCCTCTATCGGAATGCCTAAGGCATTCAATACTGATTCATCATCCCCCAAATCTTTTGACGATTCTTCGCCTTGGAATTCCAGGGTTGCTGTGTCGTACCATTCCATTCTCAGTTTCAGTCCCATCTCTTCCTCACAGATATCTTTTTTTGATATTTTTTCGGGTATTGAATGGGTGCCTACCAGTTGTTGCGGTATACGAACGATATCTGATAGTCGTAAGACGAATATTGAATGAAGTGCTGGAAGTACGGTTGAAGAATCTTTAACCAATCGGATTTAACATCAAATCCGCCATTATTTATGTTTCTGGCAGGCGACAGGCCTAACGCTTCAATTAGTGAGCAGTCTTCACCAAAATCTTTCGACAGCTCCTCTCCTTCACCCAGTTCGGTTTGCTTGTCATACCATTCAAGCCTGGCCTTCAGTCCCATGTAATCCTCATAAATATTTTTTGATACTTCGGTTCTTTTTGGGCGGATCTATCTGTTCGCCTGTCCTATGGTCGAAAGAGCCTAAATGGCTCCCATCGCTTGCGCGGTATGCTTCAAGTTCGCCGTGCAGATAGTCCCATTCGTAAATTATCCGGCCTTTCGCGTTGATCCAGCGATCCCGAAGCCCTCCGTTGTATGGTGTTTTCTTTTTTGCTCTTCTCAAATCAGGAAAGGCTGTTATATCCACCGTTTCAGGAGCTGGGTGATAGGTATGACCCTCTTCGGCGGTACCTTTCGCAGCGCTGACAACAATGTAAATCGGTTTTACTCCCGACCCCACCGGAAAAACCAGAATGAAATCCCGGTACTCCGGCGGATAAACCGGATTCACCAGAATCCCGTCCGCTGCTTTCGTCGGTGGATACACCCAGATGTGCGGTGCCTGCGGTGCAGCCTCCAACGCGGGAATACCAAGGATGTCGGAGCCATCCACAGCAGGCGTCCAGATCAGTTCTACACCTTCACCCAAGTCAGCAATGAACTGACTGTCACGCAACTTGAACTGCGCGACATCAACCATTTCCCAATCGCGATTCTTGCCGGTGTAGAAGCCATAGCCCTTCAGGCTTCCGTCGGCCTGCTGTTCGACCCTCAACCGAACACGCGTTCGCGCCTGTTCAAGTCCACGCAGTTGTTCGTCGGTATAGAGCGCGCTGTCACCAAGGCTCGATGGCATGAACAGCGCAACCAAACCAACTAAAGGCGCAACAGCCGCACTAGATACAGCAGCGGGCAGTGCTTCAAACATTGATCCCGCCAGAGCCAGACTGCCAAATCCAACTGGAATAGCAGTTGCACCGATTTTCTTGAGAGGAACTGCGCCGCTTTCATCGGCCTCACGCGCGCCCAGCAGGATCAGCTCGCCGTAATCCTTCAGGCTGTCAGTCGGCACCATCCCCGAAGGACTGGAGTAATCGATAATCGCATCCGGCAATTTGCAGGACTTGGCGAATACGCAGCCAGCGCGCACGAGATCGGCTTTTTTGACCGCCACCTCACGACTGCGCTCGAAAGCCTCCTGCCGCGCCAGCATGGCGTCGTAAGCGTTTTGTCTGGCATCGCGCTCGGCCAGTTCAGTGGCCGTCATGTAGCGGTAGGTGACGTGATGCCCGTCGCCTTGCGGTGGGTTGGAAACCCGGGGAATGTCCTTGTTGCCAGCCACTGATCGTCCTTTCGCTCATCCATCGACAGCCCTTCGCAAAGGGCTGCGCAACGTTAACGAAGCAGGAAAATGGTGGCTGTAGGACGCGTCTCTAATGACGTGGGGATAGTTCGCGGTGTAACGGGAACGCAGGAAATTTGTGGCGAGGGAGCTTGACCCTCGCCACAGAGGTTATATCGGTTGGGAGTTCTTGCGACTCGCCGCCGCCGTCACCGCATAACCAATCAACGCTGCCAGAATCGACCCGGTCAAAATGCCCATCCGGTCCATCCCTGCGTAGTCGCTTACACCCGGTTCAAAGGCCAGCGAGCCGACGAACAGGCTCATGGTGAAGCCGATACCGCAGAGGATAGCTACGCCCATGACCTGGCCCCAGTTGGCGCCTTGGGGCAGGGTGGCGATGCCGATCTTCACGGCCAGCCATGTCAGGCCGAAAACACCGACCGTCTTGCCCAGCAGCAGGCCCACCGCGATGCCCATCGGCACATGGTGAGTGAAGCTTTCCACGGTGACACCGCTCAGCGACAGGCCGGCGTTGGCAAAGGCGAACAGCGGCAGAATGCCGTAGGCCACCCACGGGTGCAGCGCATGTTCGAGGGTCAGCAGTGGCGACGGCTCGGCGTTTTTCGTGCGCAATGGAATGCAGAAGGCCAACGTCACACCCGCCAGCGTGGCGTGGACACCGCTTTTGAGTACACAGACCCACAGGATCAAACCGATGATCATGTACGGCCCAAGCTTGACCACCCCGAGCCGGTTCATCGCCACCAGCGCCGCGATACACGCTGCTGCAAGGCCCAGGGAAAGAGTCGAGAGTTCGCCGGAGTAGAAGATCGCGATGATCACGATGGCGCCGAGGTCATCGATGATCGCCAGGGTCATCAGGAACAACTTCAGCGACACCGGTACGCGCTTGCCGAGCAGGGCCAGCACGCCGAGGGCGAAGGCGATGTCGGTCGCGGTCGGGATCGCCCAGCCGTCGAGGGCTGCCGGATTATCGCGATTGAGGAACCAGTAGATCAGCGCTGGCACCAGCATGCCGCCGATCGCTGCGGCGCCGGGCAGGACGATCTGCGACGGTTTAGACAGCTGACCGTCAAGGACTTCGCGCTTCACTTCCAGGCCGATGAGCAGGAAGAACATCGCCATCAGACCGTCGTTGATCCACAGCAGTAGGGGTTTAGCGATTTTCAACGCACCGATCTGCGCCACCACCGGGGTGTCGAGCAGGCCGGTGTACAGCCACGACAGCGGCGAGTTGTTGATAATCAGAGCCAGGATGGCCGCGGCGATCAATAACAGACCGCTGGCAGCTTCCAACTGAAAGAAACGCGTGAAAGTGCTACGCAGAGGCAAGGTCGCTCTCCATCGATAAAGTCAAAAGGTGGGACACCCTAACCCGTACAGTTAGTTGTTAAAACAAAAGTTATATTCTTTTTTGTTATATGTCGTTACAAGGTGTCTGGCTCAAGCCACGCTGAGCCTAGCAGTTGCCTGACATATTGAGACTCAGCTGTATCTGTGCGCGCTATAGGATTTTTCCTAAGCTGATAAGTGAGCCTTTCTAACAGCTTCATCTCCTGCCGATCCAACGAGAACCATCACCATGAGCGACAACCGACAGTGGGCCCGCGAAGCCATCCGCATCATCGAGGCGGATTTTCAGCGCAGCGCCGACACCCACCTGATCCCTTTGCCGCTGCCAGGTTTTGCGGGTATCGAGTTGTATTTCAAGGATGAGTCCAGTCATCCAACCGGCAGCCTCAAGCATCGGCTGGCTCGTTCGCTGTTTCTCTATGCATTGTGTAACGGCTGGCTGAAACCCGACGCGCCGGTGATCGAGGCGTCCAGCGGTTCGACGGCGATTTCCGAAGCGTATTTCGCGCGGATGCTCGGATTGCCATTCATTGCAGTGATGCCGGCGACCACCTCCAAAGAGAAGATTGCGCAGATCGCTTTCTACGGTGGCCAGAGCCATCTGGTGAAAGATCCGACGCAGATCTACGCCGAGTCCGAACGCTTGGCCCGTGAGCATGGCGGCCACTTCATCGACCAGTTCACCTACGCCGAACGTGCCACTGACTGGCGCGCGAACAACAACATTGCCGAATCGATCTTCCAGCAGATGCGCTACGAGAAGCACCCGGAACCGAGCTGGCTGATTTCCAGCCCCGGCACCGGCGGCACCACCGCGACCCTGGGGCGTTACGTGCGCTATCGCCAGCATTGCACTCGCGTGTTGTGCGCCGATGCCGAGCGTTCGGTGTTCTTCGATTACTACCAGACGGGCGATGCGAGTTTGCGCCTGGACTGCGGTTCGCGCATTGAAGGCATTGGCCGGCCGCGTGTTGAGGCGTCCTTCCTGCCGAAGGTGATCGATGCAATGGTCAAAGTGCCGGATGCCTTGTCGCTGGCGGCCATGCATTATCTGGCGCAGCGTCTGGGACGGCATGTTGGCGGGTCGAGCGGGACCAATCTGATCGGTGCGTTGATGGCGGCGCAGCAGATGAAAGCGGCGGGAGAACCGGGGTCGATCGTGGCGATTCTGTGCGATGGCGGCGAGCGGTATGCCGACACCTATTACGATCAGGATTGGCTGAAGGCGCAGGGGTATGAGTTGAGTGGGTTGATCGAAGCGGTGGCGGCGAGTGCCGAGCGCGGTGAGGCGCTGCCGACTTCAGTCCTGCGCGCCAATATCTAAAGAAACACAGAAACCAAATGTGGGAGCGAGCCTGCTCGCGAAGGCAGTGTGTCAGGCAACGTATTTGTTGAATGACACTCCGCTTTCGCGAGCAGGCTCGCTCCCACAGGGGATTTGTGTTGCTGCAGATGTTTAGTCTGTCAGGCCGAGAATATCCCGTGCTACGGCTTCGGCAATGCGAATCCCGTCAACACCCGCCGACAGAATCCCGCCCGCATAACCCGCGCCTTCACCGGCCGGGAACAAGCCCTTCACGTTCATGCTCTGCAGCAATTCATTTCGGGTAATGCGCAGCGGCGATGAAGTGCGCGTCTCGATCCCGGTCAACACCGCATCGTGCAGCGAGTAACCGCGAATCTGCTTTTCGAACGCCGGCAAGGCTTCACGAATCGCTTCGATGGCGAAGTCCGGTAGAGCCAAGGCCAGATCACCCAGCGCCACCCCCGGTTTGTACGACGGCTCGACTTCGCCCAGTTCGGTCGAAGGAATGTCGTTGATGAAGTCGCCAACCAGTTGCGCCGGCGCCTTGTAATCGCTGCCACCCAGAATGAACGCGTGAGATTCCAGACGTTCCTGCAACTCGATGCCAGCGAGCGGGCCGCCCGGATAATCGACTTCCGGGGTGATGCCGACAACGATGCCGGAGTTGGCGTTGCGCTCGTTACGCGAGTACTGGCTCATGCCGTTGGTGACCACGCGGTTCGGCTCGGAAGTCGCCGCGACCACGGTGCCGCCCGGGCACATGCAGAAACTGTAGACCGAACGACCGTTCTTGGCGTGGTGCACCAGTTTGTAGTCGGCGGCCCCGAGTTTCGGGTGGCCGGCGTACTTGCCCAGGCGCGCACGGTCGATCAGCGACTGCGGGTGCTCGATGCGGAAACCCACCGAAAACGGCTTGGCTTCCATGAACACGCCACGACTGTGGAGCATGCGGAAGGTGTCGCGGGCGCTGTGGCCGAGGGCCAGAACCACGTGTTTCGAATGCAGGGTTTCGCCGCTGGCCAGTTGCACGCCGACCAGTTGGCCGTCTTCGATCAGGACGTCGCTGACGCGCTCCTGGAAACGCACTTCGCCGCCCAATTCGCGGATCTGTTCGCGCATGTTTTCAACCATGCCGGTCAGACGGAATGTACCGATGTGCGGTTTGCTGACGTAGAGGATTTCTTCCGGCGCGCCGGCTTTGACGAATTCGTGCAGGACTTTGCGGCCAAGGAATTTCGGGTCCTTGATCTGGCTGTACAGCTTGCCGTCGGAGAATGTGCCCGCGCCGCCTTCGCCGAACTGCACGTTGGACTCGGGGTTGAGTACGCTTTTACGCCACAGGCCCCAAGTGTCCTTGGTACGCTGACGGACTTCGGTGCCGCGTTCGAGAATGATCGGCTTGAAGCCCATCTGTGCCAGCAGCAGGCCGGCGAAGATCCCGCACGGACCGAAACCGACGACGATCGGGCGCTGGCTCAGGTCGCTTGGCGCTTCGCCGACGAATTTGTAGCTGACATCCGGCGCCACGTTGACGTTACGGTCGTCGGCGAACTTGCCCAACACTTTGGCCTCGTCGCGCACTTCGAGGTCGATGGTGTAGATGAAGCACAGTTCGGAGGACTTTTTGCGCGCATCGTAGCTGCGCTTGAACAAGGTGAAATCGAGCAGATCATCGCTGGCGATGCCCAGGCGTTGCACGATGGCAACGCGCAGGTCTTCTTCGGGATGGTCGATTGGCAGCTTGAGTTCAGTGATTCGTAACATGGCGAGGATCCGGGTTCGCGGGGCGCACAACTGCGCCAGGGCGTTTGAAGGCCGCGATTATAAGCCGCAAAGGCCGGATCCGGTGAGGCTAAAACGCTCAGTCGTTGCGCGATCCGCCGAAATACCCGCAACCACGCTGCACCTGGCCGTCGATGCGCAACTCGGCGCTCATGTGCTGCACGCTGCCGGTGCTGCTGTCGACGCAGCGTTGCGGCGCGACCCACAATTCGATGCGCTGGTTGTTGGCTTCGCTGCTCAGATTGAAGCGGCCATCGCCCAATTGATCTTCAATATACGGCACAGCAAGTGGCGGCTGACCTTCGCGGTCGATGACCATGCCTTTGCCGCTGACTTTGACATTCCACTCCGGGCCATGGCCGGCGGCACGCAGGATAAGCAGTTTGAAGTTGGGATCGTCACACGCGGTGCCGGAGCGCTCGACACGATACAACTGAGTCAGGTCGAGTCGATCGCCGGCGACTTTGCCGCGAACATCGGCAAACAGTTTGCCTTGCTCATCAGCCAGCGTTGCCGCTTCTTGCAGAATGCTGGTGCCACCAATGTCATTGACCACCAGTTGACGCTGATCCTGACATGGCTGAAACACCAGTTTGCCGTCAGCAGCGGTCAGTTGACCCTGCATCCGCGACTGCCCGACGTGCGAAGCACTTTCTCGCTGGCCATCGAGCAACTGGCAAGCGGCAAACAATGGCAGCAGGGCAATAACGACTAACGAACGGGCAACACGCATCTTCGGCTCTCCAGACAAGTGCCGCCACGTTACGCAGCCTGACCGTTCATCACAAGGGTTTAGCCCACGTGAAATGTCTGACCTGTCTGCAAGCCTTCGACACTTTTCGCGTAGGCCAGCGCCACATCCGCCGCAGGAACCGGCTTGTAACCACGGAAATACGGGGCGTAGCTACCCATCGCTTCGAGCAGTACGGTCGGGCTGATCGAGTTCACTCGCAGGCCGCGTGGCAGTTCGATGGCGGCGGCGCGCACGAAGCTGTCGAGGGCGCCGTTGACCAGCGCTGCCGAGGCGCCGCTGCGGATCGGATCATGGCTGAGCACGCCGGTGGTAAAAGTGAAGGAGCCGCCGTCATTGGCGAATTCGCGGCCGATCAGCAGCAGATTGACCTGGCCCATCAGTTTGTCTTTAAGCCCGAGGGCGAAGCTGTCTTCAGTCATCTCGCCCAGCGGGGCGAAGGTCACGTTGCCGGCGGCGCACACCAGGGCATCGAACCTGCCAGTCTTTACGAACAATTTGCGGATCGATGCGCTGTCGCTGATATCCACCTGCAAATCACCGCTGGTGCGGCCAATGCGGATGACTTCATGGCGTTGCGACAGTTCTTTGTCCACCGCCGAACCAATGGTGCCGCCAGCGCCTATCAACAGAATCTTCATCGTGCCGTACCTCAAGTGATTGAACGAGGTTTCAGTCTAGAGTGGTTTTTTCTGTGGATAAGCGCGCTAATAGGCAACCTTTGGTTTTCAAATGGAAACAATCCATGAGCGAAATGGATGATCTGGCGGCGTTCGCAGTGTTGATCGAAGCGGGCAGTTTTACCCTGGCGGCGCAGCAGTTGGGCTGCAGCAAGGGGCAGTTGTCCAAACGCATCAGTCAGCTCGAAGCACAGTTTTCCGTGGTGCTGCTGCAACGCACCACCCGGCGCTTGAGCCTGACCGCCGCCGGCGCAGCATTGTTGCCGCAGGCCCAAGCGTTGGTCGTCCAGGTGGAAAGGGCGCGTCAGGCCTTGGCGCGGTTGAAGGACGATATGGCCGGACCGGTGCGCATGACGGTGCCGGTGTCGCTGGGCGAAACCTTCTTCGATGGTCTGTTGTTGGAGTTCTCGCACACATACCCCGGGGTGCAGATCGAGCTGGAGTTGAATAACAGCTACCGCGATCTGTCTCGGGATGGCTTTGATCTGGCAATCCGCAGCGAAGTGGCCAACGACGAGCGACTGGTCGCCAAACCGTTACTGGCATGGCAGGAAATGACCTGCGCGAGCCCGGCTTACCTCGAACGCTTCGGTGAACCGTTGACGCCGCAGGCACTGGCCGAGCATCGGTGCTTACTCAACAGCCACTACAGCGGGCGTGAGGAATGGCTTTATCACCAGCAACACGAATTGCTGCGGGTGCGGGTGTCGGGACCGTTTGCCAGCAACCATTACAACTTGCTGAAGAAAGCCGCGCTTAGCGGCGCCGGTATCGCGCGACTGCCTTCCTACTTGCTGCAAGCGGAATTGGCTGACGGTCGATTGCGCTGGCTCCTGCGCGATTTTCAGACCCGGCGCATGCCGATGTACCTGGTGCATCCGTATCAGGGTGGATTGCCGAAGCGCACGCAAGTACTCGCTGACTATCTGATCGGCTGGTTCAAGCGCAGTGGCGAGGCGCTGGATCGCCTTCAGCGCTGACTTCATTCTCCTGTGGGAGCGAGCCTGCTCGCGAAAGCGGTTTCACAGACACTTCATGTGTTGACTGAACTAACGCATTCGCGAGCAGGCTCGCTCCCACAAGGATTTAGTTTATTTTGCGAAATGGCGGGCGATCAGATGATCAATCGACAACTTGCCCGGCCCCGTCGCCATCAGGTACAGCAACACCGCCGCCCAGGTGCCGTGGGTCGGATAGGCATCGGGATACACAAACAGTTGAATGGTCAGGGTCATCCCCAACAGGGCCAACGCCGAAAAACGCGTAGCGAAGCCGATCAGAATCAGCAGCGGAAAAAAGTGCTCGGCGAACGCGGCCATGTGCGCGGCAATCTCTGGCGACAATAACGGCACGTGGTATTCGCTCTTGAACAACGGAATCGTCGAGTCGGCCAGACGTGGCCAGCCGAGTTGAAAAGTGCCGTCAATCAAGTCAATGGCCAAACCTTCAACCTTGGTCTGTCCTGATTTCCAGAACACCGCGGCAATCGAGAAACGCGCAATGAACGCGATCAGGCTGTGGGGGATTTTTTCCAGCAGCGCAATGGCGCGGGTGATGAGCGTTTTCATGGCAGTTCCTTGTTATTCAAGTGGGTAATGGCGTTGTGCGCGATCAGCAAGCCAAGGGTTTGCGCGAGGTCGAACTCAGGGCTGTTTTCCGCCGCTTTCAGCAGTGGCTGGCCATCGATCAGGTTGCGGATAAACGTACTGGCGCCGGGATCGAGGGCAAACACTTCGACGTCCAGGCCATTGCGCAATACCAGCGCGTGTTGCCTTTGGTTGATGTCGATGCCCTCCAGTGTCGCGTCGTGTTGATGTGCGCCCCAGATCGCCACCACGGCATAGGTTGAGTCGAGGAGGTGCAGGGAGGGATGAAGGTCGAGGCGCAGCTCACTCAGCGTTTGCGCATCAGTCAGGGCTGCCGTGATTTCTTCTGGCCGGACGGGCAGGGCGTCGGCGGCGTGATAGGCGAGGGTGCGCAGGTGCTCAAGGCGCGCCACGTCGGCCAGATAAGGCACGCTGCCGGCGGGTTCAAACGCTGCAATGAAGTCCGCAAATTGTTCGCCGTAGCAGCTCATCAACCGACTTTGCGGCGGTTGCTGTTGTACGAAAACGGCCGCCATGGCTCGGAAGAATTCTTCGCCCACCAATTGCGCAACCACCGGATAGCTGTCGCCCAACGCATTGCTCAGCGAGCCCTGCACGTTGTTGCGATACACCGCGAAACGGCTCGCCGGATCAGCGCCGTTGGCACTGCACAGACCTTCGGGGCAGGGCAGCCGCGTGTCAATGAGCGCAGCCGCGAAAGCGCGTTGAGTGCTCATGTGCGGCCTCCGGCCTCGCGCAAAAGCGCATCAGCCTGTTGCGCCTCGACCAGCAGCACTGCGAACGCCGGCACTTGATTGTCGCGTTCGATCAATGTCGCCACCGGGCCGGTGCGCTGCAGTACTTGCCGGTACAAATTCCAGACGGCTTGATCGATCGGCGCGCCGTGATCATCGATCAGCAAACGATCGCCGAGGCTGTCGCTATCTTCGGCAAACCCGGCCAGATGAATCTCGCCAACCCTGTGCAGGGGCAGGGTATCGAGATACGCCAACGGATCACGCTGATGGTTCACGCAGGAAACGTAGACATTGTTGACGTCGAGCAACAGGCCACAGCCACTGCGGCGGATGACCTCTGCGATGAAGTCTGCCTCATCGATCGTCGAGCGCTCGAACGCCAGATAGGTTGCCGGATTCTCCAGCAGCATGGGTCGTTGCAGGGTGTTCTGCACCTGATCGATATGCTCGCAGACGCGGTTCAGCGTCGGCTTGTCATAGGCCAGTGGCAGCAGATCATTGAGAAACACCGGGCCGTGGCTCGACCAGGCCAGATGTTCGGAAAAGGATTGCGGTTGATAGCGCCGAATCAGTTCGGCGAGGCGCTTGAGGTGCTGTTCATCCAGCGGCCCTTCAGCACCGATGGACAAGCCGACACCGTGCAGCGACAGCGGATACTGCTCGCGGATCAAACCGAGAAAATGATGAAACGGACCGCCGGCCACCATGTAGTTTTCAGCGTGGACTTCGAAGAAGCCGATGTCCGGTGATGAGCCGAGCACTTCACGAAAGTGCCCGGTCTTGAGTCCCAGCCCGGCACGGGGCGGGAGCCCGGTGAGGGCTGCCTGAGTGCGGGGTTGGGCATGGTCATTGAGGGTGAGCATGATCGTCACTCAGGCAGTTCGCGGATCAGGACTTGGCTTTGAACGCTTCCATCTGACCGAAACCGGTCGGCGAGGTCTTGCTCTCGGTGGTGGCGCAGGTGCCTTTCGGAACCAGTTTCCAGGCGTTGGCCTGGTAGTCCATTTTCGACGTGCCGGCGCAAGTGGTGCCTGCACCCGCGGCGCAATCGTTATGACCTTTCATGGCGACGCCGAAGCATTTTTCCATGTCGTCGGCGGCGTGGGCGGTGGAGACGGCGGCGATGCTCAGGGCAGAACCGAGGGCCAGAACCAGGGCAGTGGCGGACAGGGTGCGAGTGGTAGCAGTCATGATGTTTCTCCAGTCTTGTTCAGGGTTTTTACAAGCGGTTTGTGCTTGCTTACCCCACTAGAGAACGCTCACTGCGATGCGTTACAGCAACGCTCAAATCTTTTTCAAAAGAACACCCGCACATCGCCGGTGGAAGCAGAGGTAACCCAAGGAATTGAATAATAGTTATCGTAAACGGTTATTAAAAACTGTCATTTCTGACAGTTGGCAGGGTTTTCCGACTGAGTATATTGGGCTTGTGGCGGTACACATCAGGGAGAAAGACCATGAATTTGTCCGAATTGAAAAAGCTCGTGCAAGCCAGGATCGACGAGAAGGCCAATATCATCCTGGATGAAAAGGTTGTTAATGACGGCGCTGCATTTGGTGAACTGCAGATCTATTTTTGCCTGCGTCGCATTCTGAATAAAAAAGCCACTCTTGAAGACTTTGGTGTCTTGCACGCGGTGAGTGATTTGCTGCAGGCGACGGGCGTTATTTCTGCGAATCAGACGCTGGGCTCAAGAGTCATCCCCTAATGCGGGCATTCCCTCGCGGCTGGAACACTCAATTGAACAGAGAGGTGTTGGAAATGGACGATTTAGAGCGTTTGAAAAAGATAGTCATACAGTTGGGAGTCGATGAAAAAGAGATCAAAAACGAAAGCAGCTTTATCGGCGATCTCGGGATTGACGACCTGAAGAAGGTTGAGTTGGTGATGGCGATTGAGGAGGAGTTTGGTATGGATATCCCGGAAAATGCATTCGAGAACTTTATAACGGTGCAGGACGTGATCAATTATGTGAGTGTTCACAAACTTGTGTGATCATTCCCACACAGGCAACCTACTCTGCCCCGAAGCTGCCGAGGGCCGCTCCCAACAGGGGAATCCCAAGTACAAAAAAACGGCCCGAAGGCCGTTTTTTGTTGGCTGAAACACATCAACCGCCGAGATACGCCTCGCGTACTTTCGGGTCGGTCAGCAGCGCTTCACCGGTGCCTTGCATGACCACACGGCCGTTCTCCAGAACGTAGGCGCGGTCAGCGATTTTCAGCGCCTGGTTGGCGTTCTGCTCGACCAGGAACACCGTCACACCATCCTTGCGCAGCATTTCGATGATGTCGAAAATCTGCTGGATGATGATCGGTGCCAGGCCCAGCGACGGCTCGTCAAGCAGCAGCAGTTTTGGCTTGCTCATCAGCGCACGGCCGATGGCGAGCATTTGCTGTTCGCCGCCGGACATGGTGCCGCCGCGCTGGTTGAAGCGTTCTTTCAGGCGCGGGAACAGGCCGAGGACCTTGTCCATTTGTTCCTGATAGTCGCCCTTGTCGGTGAAGAAGCCGCCCATGGAGAGGTTTTCTTCAACGGTCAGACGGGCGAATACCCGACGACCTTCCGGCACCACCGCGATGCTCTTGCGCATGATCTGCGACGAGTCCTGGCCGACCAGTTCCTCACCCATGTAGCGGATGCTGCCGCTATGCGCTTGCGGCGAACCGCAGAGCGTCATCAGCAGCGTGGACTTGCCGGCACCGTTGGCGCCGATCAGGGTCACGATCTCGCCCTGACGGACTTCGACGTTGACGCTGTGCAGGGCCTGGATCTTGCCGTAGAAGGTGGAAACGTTTTCGAACTGCAGCATTTACGCTTCCCCCAGGTAGGCTTTGATCACTTCAGGATTGTCGCGGATCTGTTCCGGTGTGCCGTCGGCCAGAGGCGTGCCCTGGTTGATCACGACGATGTGGTCGGAAATGCTCATGACCAGTTTCATGTCGTGTTCGATCAACAGCACGGTGACGTTGTGCTCTTCACGCAGCACGCCGATCAGCGCCTTGAGGTCTTCGGTTTCCTTCGGGTTCAGACCGGCCGCCGGTTCGTCGAGCATGAGGATCCGTGGACGGGTCATCATGCAGCGAGCGATTTCCAGACGCCGTTGCTGACCGTAGGCCAGGGTGCCGGCGGTACGGTTGGCGAACTCTTTGAGGTTGACCTTTTCCAGCCAGTACTCGGCAAATTCCATGGCCTCGCGCTCGCTTTTGCGGAACGCCGGGGTCTTGAACAGACCGGCCAGGAAGTTGGTGTTCAGGTGACGGTGCTGGGCGATCAACAGGTTTTCGACCGCCGTCATGTCCTTGAACAAGCGCACGTTCTGGAAGGTGCGCACCACGCCTTTGAGGGCGATCTTGTGGCCCGGCAGGCCTTGGATCGGCTCGCCGTCCAGCAGGATGCTGCCGCCGGTGGGCTGATAGAAACCGGTCAGGCAGTTGAACACAGTGGTCTTGCCCGCGCCGTTCGGCCCGATCAATGCAACCACCTGTTTCTCTTTGACGGTCAGGGCCACACCGTTGACCGCCAGCAAGCCGCCGAAGCGCATGCTCAGGTTTTCGACTTTAAGAATCTCGCGGCTCATTTTCGCAACTCCATGTGTGGGCGTTGCATCGGCAGCAGACCTTGTGGACGCCAGATCATCATCAACACCATCAGGGCGCCGAACATCAACATCCGGTACTCGCTGAACTCACGCATCATTTCCGGCAACAGGATCATCACCACGGCCGCGAGAATCACGCCCAGTTGCGAGCCCATGCCACCCAGCACGACGATGGCGAGGATGATCGCCGACTCGATGAAGGTGAACGACTCCGGCGTCACCAGACCCTGACGTGCAGCGAAGAAGCTACCGGCGAAACCGGCGAACGCAGCGCCGAGGGTGAAGGCGGACAGCTTGATGATCGTCGGATTCAGCCCCAGCGCACGGCAAGCGATTTCGTCTTCACGCAGCGCTTCCCATGCACGGCCGATCGGCATGCGCAGCAGGCGGTTGATGACGAACAGCGCCGCCAGCGCCAGCAACAGGGCAACGAGGTAGAGGAAGATCACCTTGTTGATCGAGTTGTATTGCAGGCCGAAATACTCGTGGAAGGTTTGCATGCCTTCCGCAGCTTTGCGTTCGAAGGTCAGACCGAAGAACGTCGGTTTCTCGATGTTGCTGATGCCGTTCGGACCGCCAGTGATGTCGGTCAGGTTACGCAGGAACAGACGGATGATCTCGCCGAAGCCGAGGGTTACGATCGCCAGATAGTCACCGCGCAAACGCAACACCGGGAAGCCCAGCAGGAAACCGAACGTCGCCGCCATCAGGCCGGCAATCGGCAGGCAGATCCAGAAGCTCAGGCCGTAGTAGTGCGACAACAGCGCGTAGCTGTAGGCGCCGACGGCGTAGAAGCCGACGTAACCGAGGTCAAGCAGACCGGCCAGACCGACGACGATGTTCAGGCCGAGGCCGAGCATCACGTAGATCAGGATCAGCGTCGCGATGTCCACCGCGCCACGCGAGCCGAAGAACGGCCACACCAGCGCCACCAGAATCAGCGCAATGATGAAATAGCGCTGGGTGGTCGGCAGAGTCAGGAAGTTGCTGGCCTTGGCCGGAATCAGCGGCAAGCCCGGCGAGGATCGCCAGGCCTTGCTGATCTGCTGATTGAACAGCACGCGCAGGAACATCAGTACCGAGCAGATGGCGATGGTCGCCAGCACGGCCGGGCTGGTGTTGTGCACTTCCAGGTTGATGCCGACGATGGTCAGTTTCAGACCGAGTACCGGGTAGGCCACGGCCCACACCAGCAAAGCGCTGAACAGCGCCTGTTTAAGATTCCTAGTCATACTTTCTCAACCTCCGGACGGCCCAGAATGCCGGTCGGACGGAACAACAGCACCAGAACCAACAAGCCGAAAGCCACGACGTCCTTGTACTGGTCGCCGAAGATATCGGCACCAAAGGCTTCCGCCACCCCAAGCACCAGCCCGCCGAGCATGGCGCCGGGGATGCTGCCGATACCGCCCAGTACCGCTGCGGTGAAGGCTTTGAGGCCGACGAGGAAACCGGCGTTCGGGTTGATTACGCCGTACTGCATGCTCAGCAGCACAGCCGCAACGGCCGCCAGCGCGGCACCGATGACGAAGGTCAGGGCAATGATGTTGTTGGTGTTGATGCCGAGCAGGTTGGCCATCTTGATGTCTTCGGCGCAGGCGCGGCAGGCGCGACCCAGGCGAGAGCGGGAGATGAACAGGGTCAGGCCGAGCATGGCGATCAGGGTCACCACGAACACCACGATCTGCATGTAGGAAATCAGCACTTCTTGTGCGCCACCTGGGCCGAAGGCAATGTTGCCCGGAATCAGGTTGGGGATAGCTTTGTCCTTGGAGTCTTGCGCCAGCAGAACGGTGTTCTGCAGGAAGATCGACATACCGATTGCGGAAATCAGCGGGATCAGACGGTTGCTGCCGCGCAACGGGCGGTAGGCAATGCGTTCGATGCTGTAACCGTAGGAACTGGTGACGACGATGCTGGCGATAAACGCTGCGGTCATCAACAGCGGGACACTGTCGAGTCCCATCATGGTCAGCCCGGCGATGGCGATGAACGCCACGTAGGAACCGATCATGTACACCTCGCCGTGGGCGAAGTTGATCATTCCAATGATGCCGTAAACCATCGTGTAGCCGATGGCGATCAGGGCATACATGCTGCCAACGTTCAGGCCGTTAACCAGCTGTTGGAAGAAGTGATAGATGTCAGGCATTACAGCGCTCCTAAAAACCTGATACGCATTTCACTGGTGGAGTCATTTTCCCGCCCGGCCCCGTGGATCTTTATCCACTTCGAATCCGGGTTTTGCCAGCGAACCGCTGATGACGGTTTTGAGATTTTCAGGTGGGGAGACTGGCGGATCACGCCAGCGCGGCCCAATACATTCGTAAAACAAAGCCCACGGCACGCCGTGGGCTTTATTGGCAGTCAGTCAGGCAGCGCCTTACTGAGGCGACACTTCGGTTTTCGGCTTGCCGTTGTGCCACTCGTAGACCACGAATTTGAAGTCTTTCAAGTCGCCCTTGGCGTCGAAGCTCAGGTCGCCAGTAGGCGTCTTGAAGGTGCCGGCGTGAATGGCTTCAGCCACTTTCGCCGCGTCTTCGGACTTGGCTGCCTTGATGCCTTCGGCAATCACTTCAACCGCCGAGTAGGAAGGGAACACGAACGGGCCGCTCGGGTCTTCTTTCTTCGCCTTGAAAGCATCGGCCAGGGCAATGTTGGCTGGATCCTGGTCGAAGGATTTCGGCAGGGTCACCAGCAGGCCTTCGGCCGCGTCTTTGGCGATCTGAGTGATCGAGTCGTTACCCACGCCTTCCGGACCCATGAACTTGGCTTTCAGGCCTTTTTCCTGGGCTTGACGCAGAATCAGACCCAGCTCCGGGTGGTAGCCGCCGTAGTAAACGAAGTCGACGTTGGCTTGTTTGAGTTTGGCGATGATCGCCGAGAAGTCTTTGTCGCCGGCGTTGACGCCTTCGAACACGGCAACCTTGGTGCCTTTCTTCTCGAGGGTCGATTTCACGGCGGTGGCGATGCCTTCACCGTACTGCTGTTTGTCGTGCAGCACGCCAACGATTTTCGGTTTGACGTGATCGGCAATGTAGTTACCGGCGGCAGGGCCCTGGGCGCTGTCGAGACCGATGGTGCGGAAGATCATTTTGTAACCACGGGCGGTAATGTCCGGGCTGGTAGCAGCCGGGGTGATCATGATCACGCCTTCGTCTTCGTAGATGTCCGAAGCCGGTTGAGTGGAGCTGGAGCAAAGGTGACCAACCACGAACTTGACGCCGTCGTTGACGACCTTGTTCGCGACCGCTACCGCTTGTTTCGGATCGCAGGCATCGTCGTATTCAACGGCTTCGAGCTTCTTGCCGTCGACGCCGCCCTTGGCGTTGATTTGCTCGATGGCCATTTTCGCGCCACTGAACTGCATGTCGCCGTACTGGGCTACAGGACCGGTTTTAGGACCGGCGATACCGATTTTGATGGTGTCAGCTGCGAACGAATGGCTGGCAACCCCGGCCAGAACCATAGCGGCAAACAGTTTGGAAATCTGCTTAGTAGCCTTAGTCATAGTGCTCCACTCTTACTGTTGTAATTTTTTTGAGTTCTGGCGCCGTAGCAGCAGAACCGGGTCAGATATCTTTGCGATACCCTCCGGAAATGCCCCCGGCAACTGTACCGGTACAGTGTAGAGCGCCGGTTGTCAGCCTGGGAAGCGGGCGCCGAGGGGCAAAACTTCGGGGTGTCGCATTTTTGAATGAAAAAGACAGAATTGCGGCGGGGCGTTCGTGGGCATATATCCCAATCAGCAGCATTCCCTGGCGTTCCTGCTCTTTTCGTTCGGTGCAGCCATTTGCAACCGGGTTTTGCTGACGGACCACCGACGTTATTATTCGCGTCGATTTCTTTTCCGGACAGCACCCATGAATCAAGAACCTAGCACCCTCTATGCCAAGCTGCTTGGTGAAACCGCATCTATTACTTGGAAAGAGTTGGAGCCGTTCTTCGCCAAGGGTGCCCTATTGTGGGTCGACCCTGCGCTGGATTTGATCGCCGCTGCCGAGGCCGTGGCGTCGGATGATGGCGAGAAAGTGGCTGCCTGGCTGGCCGAAGACAAGGTCGCCAAGCTCTCTGAAACGCGGGCGCTGGATCTTTTCGAGCGTGATCCGTCGTTGTGGGCGGTGGTGGTTTCGCCGTGGATTATGATCCAGGAAAGGGCAGTCGCTGCTGACGTCGCACCGTGATAGTGCGGCCAGCCATCAGCGAAAAGTGTGTAGCGGAGTAGCGTGATGGCACGTTGCCGTAGAGAAACACCACAAGCGCGGGTGGCCTCACGGTGACGTAAACGTAACGGGAACAGTTTAGTAAGCAGCCTAACGGCTGCTTAATTGTTTCTGGATATTGGAAAGACAGAATCTTCAGTGAATGTGCCGGCCTCTTCGCGAGCAGGCTCGCTCCCACATTTGGAATGTATTCCCCTGTGGGAGCGAGCCTGCTCGCGAATGGGGCGACTCGTTCTCAGATCAGACCGAGAACGACTTGCCGGTATGGTTATTGAGGGAAATAACCTTGGTCTTGCCAATCCGGTGACGGTAAATCTCGCGCAGGTACTTGATCGACTTCTTCACGCAATCACGCGACAAACGAATGTCGTTGATCGAGACAAACTTCTCTTTGTCGTTGATCAACTCGCGGTACTTCTTCTCGTACATCGGTTTTATTGCATACCAGTTAGTGTCGAGGATCTTCGCCGGGTTCTCGAATTCGTTGAGCAGGTCGTCGATGCGGTCTTCGTCGAACTCTTCGTTGATGATGAAATCGAGGATCGAGTTGTCCAGGGTCTCGTCGAAACGGTACGGGTTCTTCGCGAAGCAGCGCTTGATGAACGCCACGATCAAGGTCAGGAAGTCATCCGACAGGCACGGGCTCTTGGCGATCAACGTGGTCAGCGAGAGGTTGGCCGAGGCGCCGATCACCAGCGCGTAACGCTTGAGCGTGGTATTGGGGAACAGGCTGTTGAGGTGGGTCTTCAACCGGTTCAGGTCCATGTACGACAGCTTGTAGTCTTTCGGCAACGAGACAATCGAGACCACCGACGAGCAGTTCTTGAAGAAGTGCAGGTCGTGCAGCGCGGCAGCGTCGTAGCCGGAATTCTTGTACTGCTCCAGCGAAGCGCGATAACGCTTGGACTCGATCGGCAACAGGCTGATGCCTTCAATCGCCTGGGTGACTTTGTTGAAGTGCGGCAGGTCGATCGAGCGGAAGAACAGATCGTCAATGTTCAGGCGCTGCGGCTCTTTGTCGAACACTTTGAACTTGTCGCTGCTCGGCGGCGGGGTTTCCGGCACCACCGATTCGGCGTAGGCAATTGCCACCGGGCCGGCCAGACTCATGAACAGGTCGTTGGCGTCGAGGCGAATGGTTTCGCCGATGTCGATGCCGGCGCGGCGGAAGTAGTTCTGGTCGTAGTCCGTGGTGACGGCCTGCGCTGTCAGAATGTTGAAGATCTGCTGCGAGATGTACTGGTTGGCGTGCTTCTCCATCGCATTGACATCAATGTTCTGGATGTTGCCGTCATCGCTTTCTTCGGCGTAACGCATGATGTCGTTGGAGATCAGCATCATCGCGTTCCAAGGGCGGATACGGCCCATGACGCTGGCTTCGCTGCTGTCTTCATTGGCGAAGTTGTAGGAGAAATCCCATTCTTCCGAAAGGTATTTGCACAGCAGGCGACCGGCGTTGATGTGCAGCGCCTCGGACATTTCGCTGCGGTGATCGGAGATGTTCGGCAGCACGCAGATGCCGCTGGTGAAGATCGGTTCGAACACGAACGAATGCCCGCTCTTGCCGTCATGCTCATCCATCGGCTTGGTGTCGAACGTCTTGTTCATGTACGAGTGCTGTTGGGCAAGACCGAATTCCGAGGCCATGCCGGAACCGGTGCCGCCGCCGGCACTGAAGATCGAGAAATACAGGCGCGACTGGTTGGCCTTGATGCCGCAGCTGTCGATCAGGTACGAATGGATCATTTTCCAGTCAGGGCTGGAGAAGCGCTGGGTGTCCTTGTTGAGGATGATCTTCGCCAGATACTGGCCGAGGATCGGCGCGTTACCGGCGCCACCGGCGTGGACTTCGGACAAGTCCATGATCTTCATTTTGCTGTAGTCGCGCAGGAAGCCGCTTTTCTCGCCCTTGCGTGAGAAACGGATGCGCCCGGCGATGTCCTTGTCGAGGTCGCCGAGCATCACCAGCGGTTCGACCAGGAACACCGGTTTGGTCGATTTGTTCGGGCCGATGCGCAGGTTGTTCTTGATCCACTGGGCCGGGCTGTAGCCCTTGTCGGCCAGACGCCGATCTGCCGCGCGGTCTTCGTTGTTGAATTCGTTGAGGTAAAACTTGCGCGCGTTGTACACCAGCTCCGCGACATCGAGCGCGATGTTGGAGCCGCAGCGACCGAGGCCGATCAGGCACACCGACGGGAATTCCTGATCGTTGTGCTGTTCGTTATCGCCTTCCAGGTGCGGCGGGCGCGGGAACACCAGATCACGCAAACCGTCGAGGTTGTCGAGGATGCGGTCGGTATTGGTTTCGGTGAAGTACAGGTATTGCTGAGTCGACAGCGGGCGCGACGGCAGCAATGGCTTCGACGGTGACGGGCTGTTGGCGGCGGGGCTCAAAGTCAGATCGGATACCGCAGTGGCGGGATTGTTTTTAGAAGTCATTGTGCGCCATATACCTGGACTGGGTTGGCTCGCGGGCTTTTGCCTGCGAACCTCACGGAATAAGATCTCGCGTCTTTGTGCGCGAATTGAGCCCGAGCATCAGGTTTTTGGCCTGACTGTCGCTGGGGGGAATCCTTTCCTGATCGTTGATGAATCGGCCATTATTCGGCGATCTTTAATCGAAAAGAGGCAAAATGATGTCAACGCTACCTTCGTTGGGGTTCGCCGGAATCGGTCTGATGGGCCTGCCCATGTGCCGGCGTTTGTTGGCGGCGGGTTATCCGCTGACCGTGTGGAACCGCAACCCGGCCAAGTGCGCGCCATTGGTCGAAGCCGGCGCGCGACAGGTAGCGAGCCCCGCTGAACTGTGCGAACACGCCGACGTGGTGATGCTGTGTCTGGCCGACACGGCGGTGGTTCGCCTGGTGGTTTTTGGTGCTGAAGGTATCGCCGAAGGCGCGAAAAACGGCCAGTTGCTGGTGGACTTTTCCAGCCTTGAGCCGACCGCCACGCGCGAGATGGCCACAGAACTGGCGGAGAAAACCGGCATGGCCTGGCTGGATTCACCGGTGTCCGGCGGCGTGGTCGGTGCCGAGGCGGGCAGTCTGGCAATCATGGTCGGTGGTGACGCTGCGGATCTTGAGCGGGTGCGCCCGGTGTTGCTCAATCTCGGTCAGCGCGTCACGCACATGGGCGGAATTGGCGCAGGGCAGGTGACCAAGGCCTGTAACCAGATGATCGTTGCCTGCAATGCTTTGGTCATCGCTGAAGTGGTGGCACTTGCCGAACAGGCTGGAGTCGACGCGAGCCTGATCGCTGAAGCGCTGGCCGGCGGTTTTGCCGATTCGAAACCGCTGCAGATCCTCGCCCCGCAAATGGCTGACAGCCGTTTCGAACCGATCAAATGGCACGTGCGAACATTGCTCAAGGATCTCGACACCGCCGTCAAATTCTCCCGCGAACAGGGTTCGGCGACGCCGATCAGCGGATTGGCCGCACAACTGATGCGCCTGCATGGGGCGCAAGGCTATTTGGCGCAGGATCCAGCGACACTGGTGCAAATGTACCGCGCGCCAGAATCAGCGGATTGACCGTGTGTGAATGCTTGCGCTGATTGATTTCTTCCAGCACCGGGCGCAACTCGTCCAGCGGCACGGGGCGACTGAGCAGGTAACCCTGGATGAAATCGCAGCCCGAGCGTTCAAGGAATTCGTACTGCTCCAGACTTTCCACGCCTTCGGTCACCACCTGCAAATGCAGGGTGTGCGCCATAACGATGATCGCCTGGACGATCTCCATGTCGGCGGTTGCCGTGGGAATGTCGAGGATAAACGAGCGGTCGATTTTCAGGGTGTTGAGCGGCAGGCGTTTGAGGTAGGCCAGCGAGGAATAACCGGTGCCGAAGTCGTCGATCGACAGTGAGACGCCAAGCGCGCGGATCTGTCTCAGCAATACCAGGGTGTTGGCAATGTTGCCCATCAACGCGTTTTCGGTGACTTCCAGTTCCAGCCGTCCCGGCGCCACCCCGGCGGTGCGTAATGCGCTTTCGATTTCCGTGGCCAGTTCTTCCCGGGCGAGGTTGAGTGGTGAGCAGTTCCAGGCAATTTTCAGTTCTTCGCAGCCATGCCGCGAGAGTTCGCCCAGATCCTTGCAGGCCCGGCGCAGCACCCAATTATCCAGCTCGGCAATCAGGCCGTTATTTTCAGCGATGGAGATAAAGCGATCCGGGGTCAGCAACCCGTGCAGTGGATGCTGCCAGCGGATCAGTGCTTCAAGCTTGGTGACGCGGCCGGTCTTCAGTTCGAAGATTGGTTGGTAATACAGCGTCAGGCCGTTTTCTTCGCGCAAGGCGTGGCGCAATTCTTCTTCCAGTTGCAGCTCGAAGCTGGCGCGGGTCTTGAGGTTGGAACTGAAAAAATGCAGGCCGTTGCGCCCCGCGCCTTTGGATTGATACAGCGCCAGATCTGCGTGTTTGAGCAATTCTTCGCAGGTGCTGCCATCCTCCGGAAACAGACTGATGCCGATGCTGGTGGTCATCACCATGCGACGTCCGGCCAGTTCGATCGGCTCCTTCATCTTGAGCATGATGCGCTGGGCCATGTTGCGGGCTTCTTCGCGGTCACGCAGGTTGATGAGGATGCAGAACTCGTCGCCGCCGAAGCGCGCGACCACGTCCTCATGGCTGCGCACCGAGCCTTTGATGTGCTGGGCGATGACTTTGAGCAGTTCGTCACCGGCGTCATGGCCGAGGCTGTCGTTGATCCGCTTGAAGTGGTCGATGTCGAGAAACATCACCGCGAGCATGCCGCCTTCGCTGGTTTTCTGGCTGAGTTTCTCGGCGAAGATCTGGTTGAAACCGCGACGGTTGATCAGGTTGGTCAGTGCGTCGTAGTTGGCCGCTTGTTGCAGCGACATGCGCGCCTGATCGAGCTGGCTGAGCAGGGCGTTGACGCGGCGCAGGTCCTCTTCTTTGTTCTGCAGTTTCTTGTCGGCCAGCGCCGCACTGATCGCACTGCCAAGGATCAGCAGGATGATCAGCGCCACGGTCAGGCCCAGTTGCAGATGCCCGTTATCGCCGCCGCTCGCTGTCAGGCCTCCCTCGGGAAGAACCAGATCCAGCGCAGCCATGCCGGTGAAATGCATGCTGATGATGCCGGCACCGAGAATCAGCGCAGCGCCGTACTTGAGCAAATGATGCGCCACGCCGCTGCCTTCGCTCAGATAGCGGGCCACCCACAGCGCGGCGAAACTGGCGCCGATGGCGATCGCCACAGACAGTGCGAACAGTCCTGGCTGATAGTAGGCGGTGGCGCTCGACTTCATCGCCGCCATGCCAACGTAATGCATGCCGGCGATGCCCAGGCCGATGACAAACGCGGTTTTCAAGCAATGCAACGCACTCGGCTGCGCTTCGCTCAGGGTTTGCATGGCCAGCCAAGAGGCGAGCAGGGCGATCAGCAACGAGAAAAGGGTGATGCCAAGGTCGTACTGAATGTCGATCGGTGTCTGGAAAGCCAGCATGCCGATAAAATGCATGGCCCAGATGCCGCCGGCCAGGCAGGTCGCGCCGATCCAGCGCCAGCTCCGCCGCGATCCCGGATCTTCGGCATTTACAACGCGCTCAGCCATATCCAGGGTGGCGAAACTGGCTGCGCAGGCGACCAGATACGCAACCATCACCAGGAGAGGGTTGTGACTGCAATCGAGGATGATCTGCCCGCTCTCCGGCAGCTCGGCAACAAACTGCAAACCAAGCCACTCCATAGCATGCCCCGTCTCTGAAGTCGTCCTGAGTGCGCGTTGAACGCAGTTGAATGTCAGGAGTATAGAGGCCGATTTCGGCGTGCAAGCGGTAGTGGCACATTGGCGCTAATGATTTTGGCATTAGCGTCATAGCGATTGGCGCTAAAAGCTTAAGCGATCTGCTCGAAAGGGATTTGCGCCCAATCGGGTTGCAGGGGCGGCAAGCCGAAACGCGCGCGGGCCTTATCGCAATCGACATTCTGCTCGCCATTTTCCCATGACGACTCGAATTCGCGGCAGGGGCTGGAGCGCAGTTCATAAATCGAGCACTTCACCTCGCTGCCGACTTCACCGACCAACGCCGTGCAACGCGGCGATTTGCAGTCGGTGCCGTTCATCGCCACCCGACTGGGACTGATCTGTGTGACCAGCTCATCAGGCACCGTGCCGCCGGAAGATGCGCACTCACCCCAAAAGAAAGACACGCGAAAATGGGAACAGCAGGCACCGCAATTCAGACACGGACTGACTTCAGACATGGGCGAGGGTATCAAAGGGATTGATCGGGAGATCCGGACGGATCCGGCGGCCATTCTAGGCTTTGCCGCAGACTTGGGAAGGGGGGCAGGAAACTATTTTTTTGTGGCAAGGTTTTGCTGCAAAAGCCCCGGTTTTCGGGGGATTTCAGGCTTATCAAGGGCTTACGTTTCGTTACAGTGCCATGGGTCGATATCAGGCAGACGAATGATCACAGACAGCCTTTGCGCGGCTGACTAGATTGCAGGTTCCGGGCTCGGATGCGGTGGCAGTGAAGCCCTATAACAATAAAGAGACGGACCCATGCAGAACTCGACCCAAGCGGCGAATGCCTGGCGCATTCTGTTCCTGCTGTTCCTCGCCAACCTGTTCAACTTTTTCGACCGCACCATTCCGGCGATCATCATCGAGCCGATCCGCATGGAATGGCACCTCAGTGACTTTCAACTGGGCATCGTCGGAACCGCATTCACCATTGTTTACGCGATTGCCGGACTGCCGCTGGGGCGGATGGCCGATACCGGTTCGCGCAGCAAGCTGATGGGCTGGGGCCTGGCAACGTGGAGTGCGCTGACGGCAGTCAACGGCTTGGTCGGCAGTTTCTGGAGCTTCCTGATCGTGCGCATGGGCATCGGCATCGGTGAAGCCAGTTATGCGCCGGCGGCCAACTCGCTGATCGGTGATTTGTTTCCGGCTCATCGTCGGGCGCGGGCGATGGGCATTTTCATGCTCGGTTTGCCGTTAGGGCTGTTGCTGGCGTTTTTCACCATCGGGGCGATGGTCAAGGCGTTCGACAGCTGGCGTGCGCCGTTCTTTATTGCCGCAGTACCAGGGTTGATCCTGGCGATTTTCATGTTCTTCATTAAAGAGCCGAAGCGCGGGGCGGCGGAAACCGTGCAGGTTTCGCAAGAAAAGGTCGACAAGCCGATCCGGCGGATTCTGGCGGTGCCGACTTTTCTCTGGCTGGTGATGGCCGGGTTGTGCTTCAACTTTGCGACGTATGCCTGTAACTCGTTTTTGGTGCCGATGCTGCAACGCTATTTCCTCATGCCGTTGCAGGAAGCGGCGGTGGCCACCGGAGTTATCGTTGGCGTGACCGGGCTGGTCGGCTTGACCCTGGGCGGCTGGATTGCCGACAAAATTCACCAGCGTGTGGCCAACGGGAGACTGTTGTTTGCCGCGCTCAGCCTGATCATTTCAACGCTGTGCACGGCGTGGGCGCTGCACGCCGGGCGTATCGAGATCGGTGTGTTCGTGGCGGTGTTCAGTGTCGGCTGGCTGTTCGCCTACAACTTCTACACCTGCGTTTATACGGCGATTCAGGACGTGGTCGAACCGCGCCTGCGAGCGACGGCGATGGCGTTGTTCTTTGCCGGGTTGTACCTGCTGGGCGGTGGTCTGGGGCCGGTGGTAGTGGGGGGCTTGTCGGATCATTTTGCGCACACGGCGATGCTGGCGGCGGGGGCGGAGCAGATGACCGAAGCGTTCAAGGCAGTCGGGCTGCATGATGCGATGTACCTGATTCCGGTGGCGCTGTTCTTGACCATGGTGTTTCTGTTTTTGGCGGCGCGGTGTTTTGTGCGCGATGCACAGCGGATGAAGGCGGGGTTGGTGGCGGTGGTTGAGCCAGAAGTTGCAGCGGCGACGGCATGATGATCGTTCCCACGCTCTGCGTGGGAACGCAGCCCGGGACGCTCTGCGTCCCTTTCCGGAGCTGGAACGCGGAGCGTCCCCTGAGGAATTCCCACGCAGAGCGTGGGAACGATCTACGGCAAACAAAAAAGGCCCGCATCACTGCGGGCCTTCTTGTTTTCAGCGATAGCGCGAGGGGCGATTAACCCGCCACCAACACCCGAATCGCTTCCAGGCGCAACGCCGCTTTATCCAGCATCGCCAGACCCTGCTCACGTTGCGTGCGCAGCGCATCCAGTTCGCTGTCACGTACGGTCGGGTTGACCGCTTGCAACGCGGTCAGGCGCGCCAGTTCTTCGTCGGTGTCGGCGGCCAGACGGCGGCGGGCCTCGGCCACGCGCTCGGCGTGACGCGGCGCGATCTTGTCTTCACCGGCGTTGATCCGTGGCGTCAGTTGATCGCGCTGGGCCTGGATGAACTTGTTGGCGCTGGCACGCGGCACGCTTTCCAACTGATCGTTCAGTGTTTCGAACGATACCCGTGGCGACAGGTCGTTGCCGTTGGCGTCGAGCAGGCAGCGCAGGGCGGCCGGCGGCAGGTAACGGCCCAGTTGCAGCGAACGCGGCGCGACCACTTCGCTGACATACAGCAATTCCAGCAACACGGTGCCCGGCTTCAGGGCTTTGTTCTTGATCAGTGCGACAGCGGTGTTGCCCATCGAACCGGACAGCACCAGATCCATGCCGCCCTGCACCATCGGGTGTTCCCAAGTGATGAACTGCATGTCTTCGCGCGACAGCGCCTGGTTGCGGTCGTAGGTGATGGTCACGCCTTCGTCGTCGCCCAGCGGGAAACTGGCGTCGAGCATTTTTTCGCTCGGCTTGAGGATCAGGGCGTTTTCCGAATGGTCTTCGCTGTCGATGCCGAACGCGTCGAACAGGGTTTCCATGTAGATCGGCAGGGCAAACTGATCGTCTTGCTCAAGGATCGCCTCGACCAGCGCTTCACCTTCGCCGGCACCGCCGGAGTTCAGCTCCAACAGACGGTCGCGGCCGGTGTGCAGCTCGGCTTCGAGACGCTCGCGCTCGGTGCGCGCTTCGTCGATCAGGGCTTGCCACTCGCTGTCGTCGGCTTCTTCGAGCAGCGGCAGCAGGCGCGGGCCGAACTGGTGCTGCAAGGCGTTGCCAGTCGGGCAGGTGTTGAGGAACGCGTTGAGCGCTTCGTGGTACCACTGGAACAGGCGCTCTTGCGGGCTGGTTTCCAGGTACGGCACGTGCAGTTCGATGATGTGTTTCTGGCCGATCCGGTCGAGACGACCGATACGCTGCTCAAGCAAATCCGGGTGCGACGGCAGATCGAACAGCACCAGGTGGTGCGCGAACTGGAAGTTACGACCTTCACTGCCGATTTCCGAGCAGATCAGCACTTGCGCGCCAAACTCTTCGTCGGCGAAGTAGGCGGCGGCGCGGTCACGCTCAAGGATGTTCATGCCTTCGTGGAACACCGTGGCCGGGATGCCGGAACGCACGCGCAAGGCGTCTTCCAGATCCATCGCGGTTTCGGCGTGGGCGCAGATCACCAGCACTTTGGTGCGCTTGAGCATTTTCAACTGATCGATCAGCCATTCGACGCGCGGGTCGAATTTCCACCAACGCTCTTCTTCGCTGGCGTCCGGCTGGGCCTGGAAGCTGACTTCCGGGTACAGCTCGGCGTGTTCGCCCAGCGGCAGTTCGAGGTATTCGTCCGGGCATGGCAGCGGGTACGGGTGCAGTTTGCGCTCCGGGAAACCCTGCACGGCGGCGCGGGTATTACGGAACAGCACGCGGCCGGTGCCGTGGCGATCGAGCAGTTCACGCACGAGGCGCGCGCTGGCTTCGGTGTCGCCATCGTTGACCGCGGTCAGCAAGGCTTCGCCTTCGTTGCCGAGGAAACCCTGAATGGTTTTGTGCGCTTTGGCCGAGAGACGGCCCTTGTCGAGCAGTTCCTGCACGGCTTCGGCCACCGGGCGATAGTTCTCGCTCTCGGCGCGGAAGGCAGCCAGGTCATGGAAACGGTTCGGGTCGAGCAGGCGCAGACGGGCGAAGTGGCTGTCCTGGCCGAGTTGTTCCGGGGTGGCGGTGAGCAGCAGCACGCCCGGAATGACTTCGGCGAGTTGCTCGACCAGCGAATATTCCGCGCTGGCTTTCTCTTCGTGCCAGACCAGGTGGTGCGCTTCGTCGACCACCAGCAAATCCCAACCGGCCGCGAACAGTGCGTCCTGGGCCTTCTCGTCGTCGACCAGCCATTCCAGCGCAACCAGCGCCAGTTGCGTGTCTTCGAACGGGTTGGCGGCATCGCTTTCGATGAAACGCTCTTCGTCGAACAGCGCAACTTGCAGGTTGAAGCGGCGGCGCATTTCAACCAGCCACTGGTGCTGGAGGTTTTCCGGGACGAGGATCAGCACGCGGTTGGCGCGGCCCGAGAGCAGTTGGCGATGGATCACCAGACCGGCTTCGATGGTTTTACCCAGACCCACTTCGTCCGCCAGCAATACGCGCGGCGCGATACGGTCCGCGACTTCGCGAGCAATGTGCAATTGGTGCGCGATCGGCTGAGCGCGAACGCCACCCAGGCCCCAGAGCGACGATTGCAGTTGGCGGCTGGTGTGTTCGAGGGTGTTGTAACGCAGCGAGAACCACGCCAGCGGATCGATCTGGCCGGCGAACAGACGGTCGCTGGCCAGACGGAACTGAATGAAGTTCGACAGCTGGGTTTCCGGCAGGGTGACGGCTTCGTTCTGCCCGTTGAGACCGTGATAGACCATCAGCCCGTCAACGTCGTCGACTTGCTGCACGGTCATTTTCCAGCCTTCGAAGTGGGTGATGCTGTCACCCGGCGAGAACCGCACGCGGGTCAGGGGCGCATTCCGTAGCGCGTACTGGCGGGTTTCGCCAGTGGCCGGGTAAAGCACGGTCAACAAGCGGCCGTCCTGTGCCAGAACGGTGCCTAAACCAAGCTCTGCTTCGCTGTCACTGATCCAGCGTTGCCCCGGTTGATACTGCTGCGCCATGCTGCCTGACTCCCACCTTGAAAAAGCGGGCTATCTTAACGGAATGCAGGCTTCAGGGCCAAAGATTACTGGCGTAGGCGCTGCCGTAGGCTGCGATCTTTTGATCTTTGAGAACCCTTGAGGTTTGAGCTGTCAGATGAATATCGCAGCCTTCGGCAGCTCCTGCACGTGCCAAGTGCGTCACAGATTTTCGACCAGTGGCTCAAGGCGCCTTTGCCGCAGCCGATAGCCTGCAGACAGGAGACCCTTTATATGTTGCCACCGATGCTCCCTCTGAGCGCTGTGCCGATCACTTCCCAGCAGGATCCGATCCGCCAGCGGCCGGACATTCCTCCGGTGGTGCCGGTGCAGGAAAGCTCCAACGAAAGCACAATCGATCTGCAAAAGCGCGATCCGGAAGAGGATCGCCTGCTGGCGCGTGAAGAACAACGCCGTCAGCAGGAGCGTGATCGACGCCGTCGCGAAGCCGACGAAGACCCGGAAGAACACCTCGCCGTGCCCGGCACCGAGCTCAACGCCGACAACACCGTGCCGGTGGTGCCGCTGATGGAAGATCAGCCGCGTCAGGGCTTGTGGGTCGATATCGAGATTTGAGTCGCTGTACCGCGTGGGGCGCGCCGGCTGGTCAGCGCGCGTCTGAGGCTGCATTATTGGCGCAGTCCTGCCGCTGATGTGGCAGTTGTGATTCTTTCAAGTGATGTACTGACGCCATGAGCCAAGACGACAAACTGATTGACCTCAGCACTGAGCGCGCCAAGCGTGTGCATGACATTAAAGAGAAGCGGCTGAACGAAGTGCGCCAGGCGTTCGAGCAGGCGATGCCGTTGGGAAAAGCCAAGAAAAAGTCGAAAAACAAGCCGAAAAAGCGTTGATCTCCCCCTGCATCCGTTGATGCAGGTCATTTAATTTCCCTCCTTTATCCTCCTTCGTTGCTGGTATTGATCCCGGTCAATTTGTGCGCCTGTGTGTTTGGTAACTTAGTCCCATCGCAGCAGAGCAGGGGCCAGGAGGCCAGTCATGTTTTTCGATAACGTGGTGTTTGCCGGGGTCCTGACTGTAGGGCTGATGGTTCTGTTTTTTGCAGGGTTTGGATTTTTTATCTGGAAGGATGCGAATAAGCGCAAGAAGTGATTCTTCTGGATTGATGAGCACGCAAGGCATTTTGGGGCGACTTCGGTTGCCCCTTTTTTTTGTGTCTTCGCGGCCTTTGGGCCGACCATGTTCTTTGGGTTTTTGGGTGTATATCCGTTGCTTCGGGGGCTGCGGCTGGCGGTTTCGCCCTTACGGCGACTCACTTTTTTACAAGCGCCTAAAAAAGTAAGCAAAAAACGCTTGCTCCTACGTGCGGCCCGCTCGCTGGGGCTCGGGGTTCCTTCGCTGCGGGATCGATCCGGGCGCAGCGTCTACGGTTTGCTTCGCTGCACCTCCTCTCGCTGTGTTTGGCTGCGCCAAACGGTCGCTGCGCTCC
>NZ_JBQYFW010000019.1:0-113346 GCF_056313565.1 Pseudomonas sp. 3B-A001-10F | reverse complement strand
GGCGCTTTGGGTAGAAGGGGCGGGACGAGAAGTCTCCCACGGTCTGTACTGGTCAGAGTCAGAATCGAGTCTGTAGTCCCGCCCACCCCTTCAAGTCTAAACATACAAGCGAGCCTGCTCGCGAAGGGGCCGTGTCAGTCGGCATCATTGCTCAATGACACACCGTCTTCGCGAGCAGGCTCGCTCCCACAGGGGATTTGTAGTGATGGCTAGATTTCGATCAAGGCACCCAGTTCGCGTTCCAGCTCCTGCGGGTCACCCAGGTTGAACTCAATCAAGCGCCGCAGGCGTTCGATGGACTCCAGGCTGATGTGCTTGCAGACGAAGCCGAGCTGGCCATGGTCGTCGTGGGTCAGTTGCACCTCCATCTTGATGCCGACCTCATCGTTGAGATGAATATCGACCAGAAAATGCCGCTCCCGATCACCTAGCCACGGCTCGGGTTTATCGATCAACAGACCCTTGAGCGACAGATCAATCAATTTGACCGGCCAGATGTACTCGCCCTGACTCAATTCAGTCTTGGCATCGAACGCGATACGTTTGAAGCGGCGACGCTCAGCTGGGTGCTGGCTCATGGCGCAATCCTCACGAAGGTTTGCTGACTATAGACCCGACCAGTCGGTCGCAGCCAATCGTTAAGGCGTCTAGACCAACGTCGGGGTATGGCCTTTGGCGCCGTAAGCGCTAAACTCGGGGTGGCTGTCTTTCTTGTCCACCCTGGCTGGAATAATAAAATGAAAAATAATAATAGCCTGCTACGCCACTTACCCTGGCTAGTGCTGGCAATCGTAGGAGCGTGCGCCCTTGGCGTAGTGGCATTGCGCCGCGGCGAGGCAATCAACGCCTTGTGGATTGTGGTCGCCGCTGTGGCCATTTATCTGGTTGCGTACCGTTACTACAGTCTGTTCATCGCCAACAATGTGATGCAACTGGACCCGCGTCGGGCCACCCCCGCCGTGCTCAACAATGATGGTCTGGACTATGTGCCGACCAACAAACACATTCTTTTCGGTCACCACTTCGCCGCGATCGCGGGCGCCGGACCTTTGGTCGGCCCGGTGCTGGCCGCGCAGATGGGCTACTTGCCCGGCACGCTTTGGCTGATTGCCGGCGTGGTGCTGGCGGGCGCGGTGCAGGACTTCATGGTGTTGTTCATGTCGACCCGGCGCAACGGCCGTTCTCTGGGCGACATGGTGCGTGAAGAAATGGGCCGCGTGCCCGGCACCATCGCCCTGTTCGGCTGCTTCCTGATCATGATCATCATCCTCGCGGTGCTGGCGCTGATCGTGGTTAAAGCATTGGCCGAGAGCCCGTGGGGCATCTTCACCGTAATGGCGACCATCCCGATCGCGATGTTCATGGGCATTTACATGCGCTACATCCGCCCGGGCCGCATCGGCGAAATCTCCGTGGTCGGCGTGTTGCTGTTGCTCGGGTCGATCTGGCTCGGTGGTCAGATCGCCGCTGATCCGGTGTGGGCCAAGGCCTTCACCTTCACCGGCGTGCAGATTACCTGGATGCTGGTCGGTTACGGTTTCGTCGCTGCATCGCTGCCGGTTTGGCTGATTCTGGCACCGCGCGACTACCTGTCGACGTTCCTGAAAATCGGCACCATCGTCGCCCTGGCGATCGGTATTCTGATCACCATGCCCGAGCTGAAAATGCCGGCGCTGACCCAGTTCGTCGACGGCACTGGCCCGGTGTGGAAGGGCGGTCTGTTCCCGTTCCTGTTCATCACCATCGCCTGCGGCGCGGTATCGGGTTTCCACGCACTGATTTCTTCGGGCACCACGCCGAAGCTGCTGGATAACGAAACCAACGCTCGCTACATCGGCTACGGCGGCATGTTGATGGAATCGTTCGTGGCAATCATGGCCATGGTTGCCGCGTCGGTGATCGAGCCTGGCGTGTACTTCGCCATGAACAGCCCTGCTGCTGTAGTCGGCAGTGATGTCGCATCGGTTGCGCAAGTGGTTTCCAGCTGGGGCTTCGCGATCACGCCGGAAGCGCTGCAAGCCGTGGCGCATGACATTGGTGAAACCACCATCCTGGCCCGTGCCGGTGGTGCGCCGACCCTGGCGGTCGGTATCGCGCAGATCCTGCACAGTGTCCTGCCGGGTGAAAACACCATGGCGTTCTGGTACCACTTCGCGATCCTGTTTGAAGCGCTGTTCATCCTGACGGCTGTGGACGCCGGCACCCGTGCCGGGCGTTTCATGCTGCAGGATCTACTCGGTTCCTTCGTTCCGGCGCTGAAGCGCACCGAATCGTGGACCGCCAACCTGATCGCCACCGCCGGTTGTGTGGCGATGTGGGGCTGGTTGCTCTACCAAGGCGTGATCGATCCACTGGGCGGCATCAATACCTTGTGGCCATTGTTCGGTATCTCCAACCAGATGCTGGCCGGTATCGCGCTGATGCTCGGCACCGTGGTGCTGATCAAGATGAAGCGCCAGCGCTACATCTGGGTCACTCTGCTGCCGGCTACCTGGCTGCTGATCTGCACCACGACCGCCGGTTTCATCAAGCTGTTCGACGCCAACCCGGCGATCGGCTTCCTGTCGCTGGCCAAGAAATACAGCGATGCGCTGGCCAACGGTCAGGTGCTGGCACCGGCAAAAAGCGTCGAGCAGATGCAGCACGTGATCTTCAACGCTTACACCAACGCAACGCTCACCGCGCTGTTCCTGTTCGTGGTCTTCAGCATCCTGTTCTATGCGCTCAAGGTCGGCATCGCCGCCTGGGGCAAGAAAGAGCGTACGGATAAAGAATCGCCATTCCAGGCCCTGCCGGATGCGTAACCAGAGGATTGCACCATGTTCAATGACCTGAGTCGCCTCGGTAAATACCTCGGTCAGGCCGCGCGCCTGATGGTCGGCATGCCCGACTACGACACCTACGTCGAGCATATGCAAACCAAGCACCCGGACAAGCCGGTGATGAGCTACGAGATGTTCTTTCGCGAACGTCAGGAGGCGCGTTACGGTGGCAAGGGTGGGCCGAAGTGCTGTTGAGCTGACAGCGCAAAGTTGAGGTAATCCCTGTGGGAGCGAGCCTGCTCGCGAATACGGATTGTCAGTTGATGAATGATTTGACTGACACACCGCTTTCGCGAGCAGGCTCGCTCCCACATTTGTTTTTGTGTTGTTCATTCATTTGAAGGAGATCGAGTTTTGTCCTCTCCCATCCCGGTCACGGTACTCAGCGGTTTCCTCGGCGCTGGCAAGACCACTTTGCTGCGCCATATCCTCAAAGCCGAGCACGGCCTGAAAATCGCCGTGATCGAAAACGAATTCAGCGACGCTGGCATCGACACTCAGTTGCTCGGTGATGAGCCGGTGCAAGTCATGACCCTGGCCAACGGCTGCGTGTGCTGCACCATTCACACAGACCTGACCAAAGCGCTGTACCTGCTGCTTGAACGGCTGGACAGCGGTGAGATCGCGTTCGATCGTCTGGTCATCGAGTGCACCGGCCTGGCCGATCCGGCACCCGTGGCGCAGACCTTTTTCATCGATGAGGAATTGCGCGAGCGCTACCTGCTCGACGGCATCATCACCCTGGTCGATGCCGCCCACTCCGACGTACACCTGAGCCAGACCATCGCCCAGGCGCAGATCGGCTTTGCCGACCGCTTGCTGGTGAGCAAAACCGATCTGGTCGATGAGGCTACGTTCAACGCACTGAGCGAGCGCCTGACACGGATCAACCGCCGGGCGCCGATTCGTGTGGTCGAGCACGGCACCATTGATCTGGCAGAACTTCTTGATGTGCGCGGCTTCAACCTCAACGCCGATCTCGGCGGCGGATTGAGCCTGCGCCCGGTGAGCAAGGCGCCGTCGATTGATCGCATTTCCAGTCTGGTATTGCGCACCGATCAGCCGCTGGATATCGATCAGCTCAGCGAGTTCATGAATGAATTGCTCGAAGAACACGGCAAGCAATTGCTGCGTTACAAAGGTGTGCTGAACATCGCGGGTGAGGATCGGCGCCTGGTGTTTCAGGGGGTGTTGAAGCTTTATGGTTTTGACTGGGATACCGAATGGGCCGAGGGTGAGGCGCGGGAAAGTGTGATTGTGTTTATTGCCGATGATTTGCCGGAAGAGAAGATTCGGGCGGGGTTTGCCAGAGTGGCTTCTGCCTGATGGATCTTGGTTGTCAGTGATGGCCTCTTCGCGAGCAAGCTCGCTCCCACAGGAGACCGTATTCTGTCCAAAGAAATGCGGTCAACTGTGGGAGCGAGCCTGCTCGCGAAGGCGATCTAACCGACAGCACAATGCTCAAGGTCTGAACCGAGCAGTGCCTGTTCAAGAAGATCCAAATGCCGATTCATCAGCATCCCGGCCTTGGAAGCATCGCCTCGCTCCACTGCTTCCACCAACGCCAAATGCTCCTTCCAAGCGCAACAGCTATGCGTCTGCTCCTCACTTCGCGCAATCGCCAGTGACGTCAGCGGCACCAGACTGCCAAGAAAATGCGCCAGTGGTGCATTCCCCGCCATTTGCGCCAATTGCAGATGAAACTCCCCGGACAAGCGAATCGCCGCACCCCGCCGATCCTGCTCGACCGCTTGACGTTCGCGCTCGATCAGCGTGCGAAGGTGCTTCAAATCGTCTGCCTGCGGACGCTGACAGGCCAGACGCACCAGCGTGCTCTCGGTCAGCCGCCGCGCATGCAGGGCCTGCCGCGTTTGTTCCCGATCAGGTGCCGCCACCCGCGGCCGGTGATTGGCGCGCAAGACTATGACGTGCTCATGGGACAGTTGGGTCAGCACCCGGCGCACGTCGGCGCGACTGGCGCCGAACATCTCTTTCAAACTGTCCTCGGTAAAACGGCTGGCCGAATCGATGCGCTGTTCCAGAATCGCATCGAACAGTCGCGGATACAGATCCTCCGCCGGTGTGCGCAGGCACGAGAAGGGCAGGGGCGACGTGGTCTGGCGAGTGTGCGACGCTGCAGCGAAACTGTTCATGGCCTGTCTCCAGTTGGGGTCAGCGACTCAAGTTGTCTTCGGGAATATTCAGCTCAATCCCCATCCGCTGGCCTTCGCGCAAAATGTGCCGACGCATTTCGGCGCTGGCCTGGGCGCTATTCTTGCTGCGGATCGCGCGGACCACCGCTTCGTTTTCTTCCAGTCGCTCGGCCAGATGTTCCGGAGAATTACGCAGCACCTCGGCGCTTTGCTTGAGGGCGTTGCTGGTTTGCTGCACCACACTCTGGAAGATCGGATTCGAGGTCAGGGTGAACAGCTCTTCGTGAAAGGCGATGTAGGCGCTGACCCCGGCCTCGCTGTCGCCGGCCTCGAGGGCTTCGCGCATGTCCATCAGGGTCAGGCGCAACTGGCCGACTTCCTTGCTGCTGATCGATTGTGCGACCAGACCGACAATGAACGGCTCAAGGGTGTAGCGCAGTTGCAGCACGTCTTCGAGGCTGGCACCGGCGACTGCACTGTCATGGCTTTGGCTGTCGCTGAGTTGCGCGTCGAGTACGACTACGCCTTTGCCTGGCATCGAGCGTACGAGGCCAAGGGTTTCCAGAACGATCACCGCTTCGCGCAGGCTCGGGCGGCTGATGCCCAGTTGTTCGGCCAGTTCGCGCTGACCCGGCAGCATGTCGCCGGAGCGCCACTGGCCACGGGCCAATGCGGCGCGGAGTTTTTCTACGACTGAGTTGACGACGGTTGATGTGGTTATCAAGGGTCTTGCTCCATTTGCCTGGGGGAGATAGCCGCAAACTCAAGATCAAAAGATCGCAGCCTGCGGCAGCTCCTACAGGGGTTAAATCAGAACTCCTGCTGGTGCGCCGGAGTCGCTGTTTTACGCGGCTGAAAGGTGTAGCCCTGCTGGCCGCTCAGTACTTTGTTGGCTCGCTGTACATCAATGTCTTTTTCCCAACGGGCGATCGCCACCGTGGCGACACAATTGCCGATCAGGTTGGTCAACGCGCGGCCGATGCCCATGAACCAGTCCACCGCCAACACCAACACCAGACCGACCACCGGAATAGCCGGGATCGCGGTCAGCGTCGCTGCGAGAATCACCAGTGCCGAACCGGGAATCCCGTGGGCTCCTTTCGAGGTGATCAGCGACACCAGTAGAATCGTCAGCAAGTCAGTCATCGCCAATGGTGTGCCGGTGGCGTTGGCAATGAATACGATGGCCAAAGTCAGGTAGATCGAGAAACCATCGAGGTTGAACGAGTAGCCGGTCGGAATCACCAGACCCACGGTCGAGCTGCCAATGCCGAGGTGTTCGAGTTTGCGCATGATCTGTGGCAGCACGGCGTCGGACGATGCCGTGCCCATGACGATCAGCAGTTCTTCACGCAGATACTTCAGCAGCGGCCACATGCGCAGGCCGGAAGCACGCATCACCAGACCGAGAATCACGCTGACGAATGCGATGCAGGTCAGGTAGAACAAACCGACCAGACTGCCCAGGTGTTGCAGGGAATCAAGGCCATATTTGCTGGTAGTAAAGGCGATGGCGCCGAACACGCCGATCGGTGCCAGACGCACGATCATGCCCATGATCCGGAAGATCACATGGCTGAGTTCGTTGATCAGTCGGGAAATCCCGGAGGCCGCTTCACCGACCAGATTCAACGCGCTGCCGAACAGCACCGAAAACAGCAGAACTTGCAGGATGTTGTTGTCGGCGAAGGCGCCGATCACCGAGGTTGGGATCAGGTCCATCAGGAACTGCGTGGTGGTGTGCATGTGCTGGCTGCGTTCGGCGAGATCGCCCATGTCGGCCGCAGACAGTTGCTCAAGATGGATATTCGCGCCGCTGCCGATGCCGGTGCTGAAGGCGAAGACCAGGCCGATCACCAAAGCGATGGTGGTCAGCACTTCAAAGTAGATCACTGACTTGAGGCCGATGCGCCCGACCTTCTTCAGATCGCCGGCACCGCTGATGCCGCTGACTACCACGCAGAACACGATCAGGCCGATGAGCATCTTGATCAGTTTGATGAAGCCGTCGCCGAGCGGTTTGAGCTGGGCCGAGTATTCAGGAAGGGTCAGCCCGCAGACGATGCCGAGCATCAGTCCGAGAACCACTTGGAGGAAGATTGAGCGCGAGCACCATCTGAGCATGGGAGGAATCCTGGTCGGTGTCCTGGCTGCCGTGCGCGTGGCGCATCAGATTCAGGACTTAATTATTGTGGTCTTACCGGTATGTCCAGTGCGGGTGCAGTCTACGCTCGGTTTTTTCGCGATGACAAGTGAAAATATCAAAATTGGCATGACCGGTCTGACCAGTGGCCATAGCCGCGTAGGAGCTGCCGAAGGCTGCGATCTTTTAATCTTGTTTTTAAGATCCAGATCAAAGGATCGCAGCCTTCGGCAGCTCCTGCACGGGAAATCAGGGGCGAAAAAAAACCGGCCAATCGCTTGGCCGGTTTTTCATGTTGCGGGTTTAACGTCGCAATTAAGCGCCGTATACCGGCAGTTTCTTGCAGATGGCTTTGACTTTCTCACGAACGGCGTCGATCACCGCTTCGTTGTTCAGGTCAGCCAGGATGTCGCAGATCCAGCCGGCCAGCTCTTTGCACTCGGTTTGCTTGAAACCGCGAGTGGTCACAGCCGGAGTACCGAAGCGCAGGCCGGAAGTAACGAACGGCGATCGTGGATCGTTTGGCACGGAGTTCTTGTTCACGGTGATGAACGCTTTGCCCAGAGCGGCGTCGGCGTCTTTACCGGAGATGTCCTGCTTGATCAGCGACAGCAGGAACAGGTGGTTCTTGGTACCGCCCGAAACTACGTCGAAACCGCGCTCGATGAACACTTCGGCCATGGCCTGGGCGTTCAGCACCACTTGTTCCTGGTAGGCCTTGAACTCAGGCTGCAGCGCTTCCTTGAAGCAGATCGCTTTAGCGGCGATCACGTGCTCCAGCGGGCCACCCTGGGCGCCCGGGAATACCGCGGAGTTCAGCTTCTTCTCGATCTCGGCGTTGGCGCGAGCCAGGATCAGGCCGCCACGTGGACCGCGCAGGGTCTTGTGCGTGGTGGTGGTCACGACGTCAGCGAAAGGCACCGGGTTCGGGTAGACGCCAGCGGCAACCAGACCGGCTACGTGAGCCATGTCGACGAACAGGTAAGCACCGACTTTGTCCGCGATGGCGCGGAAGCGTGGGAAGTCGAGAATCTGCGAGTAGGCAGAGAAACCGGCCACGATCATTTTCGGCTTGTGCTCAACCGCCAGACGCTCGACTTCGTCGTAGTCGATCAGGCCGTTGGCGTCGATGCCGTACTGTACGGCGTTGTACAGCTTGCCGGAGGAGGAAACGCTGGCGCCGTGGGTCAGGTGACCACCGTGGGCCAGGCTCATGCCCAGAATGGTGTCGCCACCTTGCAGCAGGGCCAGGTAAACAGCGGCGTTGGCTTGCGAACCGGCGTGCGGCTGAACGTTGGCGTAATCGGCGCCGAACAGTTCCTTGGCGCGGTCGATGGCCAGTTGCTCAACAACGTCAACGTACTCGCAACCACCGTAGTAACGCTTGCCTGGGTAGCCTTCAGCGTACTTGTTGGTCAGGACCGAGCCTTGAGCTTCCATCACCGCTGGGCTGGTGTAGTTTTCCGAAGCGATCAGCTCAATGTGTTCTTCCTGGCGCTGAGCTTCTTGCTCCATGGCGGCAAAAAGGTCGGCGTCGTACTTGGCAATAGTCAAATCACGGCTGAACATGGCGGTCCTCAAGGATCGGGGGCAGAAAAGGGGGGCATTCTAACCCAATGGGTTTTGGATGGCATATGAAACGACATCATGTCGCAGACAAGTGGCGTTCATGACAGATGTGCGGTGCTTTTGAAGGCCTCTTCGCGAGCAGGCTCGCTCCCAAAGTAACCGGGGTGCTCTTGCGATTTCCTGACCGACATCAATCCCTTGTGGGAGCGAGCCTGCTCGCGAATGCCGCGCCGCAGGACTTCAGTCGAACATGAACAGTGCATCATTACTGAACTGCGCCTCAAACCGCCCCGCCGGCATCGGCCGCCCGAACAGATAGCCCTGAACCTCATCGCAGCCATGCTCACGCAAGAAGTCCAGCTGTTCATGGGTTTCCACGCCCTCGGCGATCACCGCCAGATTCAGGCTATGCGCCATGGCGATGATCGCCCGGGCGATCTGCGCGTCCTGCTCACCGGACGGCAAACCATCGACAAAGGTGCGGTCAATCTTCAACACGTCGATCGGGAATTGCTTGAGGTAGTTCAGCGATGAGTAACCGGTGCCGAAGTCGTCGACCGCAATGCTCAGGCCAAGGTTTTTCAGCCCGGCGAGAATCTGCATCGCTTCGCTGACTTCGCGCATCAGGATACTTTCGGTCAGCTCCAGCTCCAGACACGCCGGTGGCAGGCCGGTTTCACGCAGGATTGTGGCGATCCGCGTGCCGAGTTGGCCATCGGAAAATTGCCGCGCCGAGATGTTCACCGACACCTTCGGCACACGCACACGATTCTGGTGCCAGGTCTTCAGCTGACGGCACGCCTCGCTGATCACCCAGTCGCCGACGTCAACCACCAGACCCAGCTCTTCCAGCACCGGAATGAAATCCCCCGGCGGCACCAGGCCACGGCGCGGATGGCGCCAGCGCAACAGCGCTTCGGCGCCGGTCAGGCGTTTGCCGTCACCGCTGAATTGCGGTTGGTAATACAGGACGAATTCGTTCTGCTCCAGCGCGTGGCGCAAGTCGCTTTCCAGCTCCAGACGCTCCAGCGCACTGGCGTTCATGTCGGCCTGATAGAACTGGAAGTTGTTCTTGCCGCGCTCCTTGGCGTGGTACATCGCGGTGTCGGCGTTCTTCATCAACTGGCTGAGTTCGTTGCCGTCCTGCGGACTCAGGGCAATGCCGATACTGGCCGTGACAAAGAACTCGCGACCTTCGAGCACGAATGGCCGCACCAGGCTGCCAAGGATCTGCTCGGCCACATGAATCGCCCGGTTCAGCGCCAGTTCGCGGCTGGAGCGATGTTGCAGCAGCAAAGTAAATTCGTCGCCGCCCATGCGCGCCACGGTGTCGTCATCGTCGACGCAGGCCAGCAGGCGCGTGGCCATGTCTTTCAACATGCGGTCGCCAGCGGCGTGACCGAGGGAGTCGTTGATCGGTTTGAAACGGTCGAGGTCGAGGAACATCAGCACCACCCACGATTTCTGCCGTTCGGCCGATTGCAGCGCGGTGTGCAGACGATCCTGGAACAGCGTGCGGTTCGGCAAGTGGGTCAGGGCGTCGTAGTAGGCGAGGCGGTGAATCCGCTGCTCGCTGGCCTTGCGTTCGCTGATATCGCTGAAGAAGCACACGTAACTGGCCAGATCGCCTTCGTCGTCGAGCACCGCGGTGATGCCGACCCACGCCGGGTAATGCTCGCCATTACGGCGCTTGAGCCAGACTTCACCTTCCCATGTGCTGTGTTGATGCAATTGTTTGAGCACGTAGCGCAGGTGCGCGTCCTGTTGCTCATCAACGGTGAGCATGTTCGGCAATTGGTCGAGCACTTCGCTCACCGCGTAACCGCTGACGCGACTAAAGGCTTCGTTGGCTTGCACGATGTAACCGGCCGGGTCGGTGATCAGGATCGCCGAGGTCGAGTGTTCGAAAACCGTGGCGGCCATGCGCAGGTCTTTCTCGGCGCGGCGCTGCTGACTGATGTCGCGACCGACACCGAGCACGCCTTCAAACGCACCATGTTCATCCCACACCAGCACCAGACGCAGCTCGATCGGGATCTTGCGGCCATCGGCGCGCAGGCAGTCGAACAGGAACAATTGCGTCTGTACCTGGTTGCGCAACACCGCCAGTTGCTCGGGTTTGTCCAGCGCCTTGCTGACGCGATCCATCAGCGTGTAGATGCCGCTCAGTTGTTGCGGGTTGGCGATGGTCGATTGCCAGCCGTTCTGGAAAATCCACTCGGCGTCATAACCCAGCACCGCCTGCACCGACGGGCTGACGTAGTTCAGCGAGAGCTTGCTGTCGGTGGAGAAAATCACGTCGCTGATGCTTTCGGCAAGCATGCGGTAGCGCTGCTCGCTGTCGCGCAGGGATTCGCTGGCTTCGATCTGTTCGGTGATGTCCTTGGCCACGCCGATGATCCGCGTGACCTGATCGTGTTTGTCCCGTGCCAGTGCCTGTTCGCGAATATCGAAACGCCGCCATTTGCCGTCGCGATGGCGGAAACGCAACTGGCACTGGAGCAACTGACTGTAACCGGCGTGGCGCTGCATCTGCCGCGAGCGATGGTAGTAGTCGGCATCTTCCGGGTGCAGGAGGATCTCCCAGAAATACTCACCCATCTGGTGCAATTCAGTGCGGTTGTAGCCGAGGGTCTGACCGAGGTGGTGGTTGCTGAAAATCATCCGCTGGCTGATCACGTCCTGCACATACAGATGATCCGGCACGGTGCGCACCACGTCTGACCAGAAGCCTTCACGTTCGAGCAGCGACAGTTCGATCAGCTTGCGGCTGGTGATGTCGTTGATGCTGAGGATCACCGCTTTGTAGTCGTGCTGCTCGGTCGGCAGACGCAACACCATCCACAGGTGCTGGTCGCGGCCGTTGATGTCCGGCAGTTTGATTTCCAGTTCCAGCTGCTTTTGTTGCTGCAACACGGCGTCGAGCACTTGATTGCCGATGGCGCACTGGCGGTGCGGATGGCCGTCGATCAACAGTTGCCAGGCGTGCTCGCAGGAATTGACGTTGAGCAATTGCAGCGCAACCTGATTGACCTCGGTGACGCGCAATTCCTGCAACAGTTGCTGGCGTTGCGCCGGTTGGTCGAGCCAGGCCTTGAGCTGGTCGCTGGTCTGGATCTGCGCCTTGTCGAAGACCTGCTTCAGGCCGGACAGGTCCAGCACACAGAGGGCCACGCCAGTGCCTTCGAAGATGTCCTGATAACGCCGGCGACCCTCATGCAACTGGCGCTGGCGCCGGCGCATGTTGAGCAGGGCAATCACCGGCAACATCGAGAACGCCAGGCCCAGCAGGCATTTGCCGATGAACGCCGGCAGCAGTTCTTCGAGCACGCGCTGGCGGTCAAACAGACCACGCAACTGCCAGTCGCTGCTGCTCAGCGGCACGGTCAACACCGTGTTGGCCATGTCGTCCGGACTCAAGACGCCGGCCTTGGCCGAGGGCTGCGCTTCGTCACGGCTGATGATCTGATGATTGAGGCGGTTTTCCACCAGCCACAACGGGCGGATGCCGGTTTCGCCCTGTTTGGTCAGCGAGTCGAAGAACGTCGGCGTCAGGCGCAATGCCCAATAACCGCGCGTGCTGCCGCTGGCCTGATGCAATAACAGATGCACCACAGAACCGTCGTCGGCGTTGCTGAAGTAATGCGCCTGTGCACGGCTGCGGCGTACCAGCTCGGTGAGGTAGCTGGCGTCGTGGCTGTTGTCGTCACTGTCGCTGATGATTTTGCCGGAAGGGGTGAGCAGGGCCAGGCTGCGCAGGTCAGGCAAGGATTGCTGGAGCTTGCGCAATAGCACCTGCTGTTCGTCGGCTGATTGCGGTTGTTCGACGATCGGTAGCAGATTGAGAGCGATTTGCGCGTTCAGCGCCATGTTCAGGCTGACCTGCGCGGCGAGGTCGGCGGTGTAATCGATGGTGTACTGACGCTGGTTTTTCTGGGTTTCGCGCAGTTGATCGAGCAGTTGCCAGAACAGCAACGCCAGCAATAAAAGCACGAGCGTCGCCAGCGCACCCTTTAATGTACCGCGCAGGGACGAGCCGGGCGCCGGTGGGGTGCTGCTCACAGAAGCTGGCGGAGTGACGTTGGACAAGCTGTGATCCTGCGATTTGGCTGGACTGGCGCGACGTGCACTATAAGCCGGACGCCCAAAGGGCGGCTAGCATGCCTTGAGTCGTGGCGAAGTGCCAGCCCTGCGCGGCTGGACTGCCTTTCATCATTCAGGTAGCTTTGCCGGTTACGCGGGAGCCCAGACACTGTTAAAACTACTGCGCTCGGAAATACTGCGTTGAAAACAGGCTCGGACTGCTCATTTACAACCCGTAAACTCCGCGTCCTCGCCTGTTTTCGCCTTGTCTTTCCTTCGCTCGTTACGTTTTAACAGCGTCTGGTCCAGCTCCTAGACTCAGACTTTTTCAGCGCGCACGCATTGATAACCATCAAGTGAACGACGCGCATGGTCTGGCCGGGCTTCGCCTGCGCTGCAATCATTCATCTGTCACTGACCCAAGGTTCTCCATGGCTCAATACGTCTTCACCATGCATCGGCTGGGCAAAGTTGTTCCGCCGAAGCGGGAAATTCTCAAAAACATTTCGCTGTCGTTCTTCCCCGGCGCCAAGATCGGTGTACTCGGCCTTAACGGTTCGGGTAAGTCCACGCTGCTGAAAATCATGGCTGGCGTCGACACCGAGTTCGAGGGCGAAGCCCGTCCGATGCCGGACCTGAACATCGGTTATCTGCCGCAAGAGCCACAACTTGATCCGACCAAGACCGTGCGTGAAGTGGTCGAGGAAGCGGTCAGCGTGATCAAGGATGCGCAAGCGCGTCTGGACGAGGTCTACGCCGCTTACGCCGATCCGGATGCCGACTTCGACAAGCTGGCCGCCGAGCAAGCCAAACTCGAAGCGATCCTGCAGGCCAGCGATGGTCACAACCTTGAGCGTCAACTGGAAGTCGCCGCCGATGCGCTGCGTCTGCCGGCCTGGGACGCCAAAGTAGAACACCTGTCCGGCGGTGAAAAGCGTCGTGTGGCCCTGTGCCGTCTGCTGCTGTCCGCGCCGGACATGCTGCTGCTCGACGAACCGACCAACCACTTGGACGCCGACTCGGTGGCGTGGCTGGAGCACTTCCTCCACGACTTCCCGGGCACTGTGGTAGCGATCACGCACGACCGTTACTTCCTCGATAACGTCGCTGGCTGGATTCTCGAACTCGACCGCGGCGCGGGCATTCCATACGAAGGCAACTACTCCGGTTGGCTTGAAGCCAAGTCCGATCGTCTGGCCGCTGAATCCAAGCAGCAGTCGGCGCACGAAAAAGCCATGAAAGAAGAACTGGAGTGGGTGCGCAAAGGCGCGAAAGCCCGCCAGTCGAAATCCAAGGCGCGTCTGCAACGCTTCGAAGAAATGCAATCGCAGGAATTCCAGAAACGCAGCGAAACCAACGAGATCTACATCCCGGCCGGTCCGCGCCTGGGCGACAAGGTCATCGAATTCAAGAACGTCACCAAGGGCTACGGCGATCGCGTGCTGATCGACAACCTGTCATTCTCGATGCCGAAAGGCGCCATTGTCGGCGTAATCGGCGGTAACGGTGCCGGTAAGTCGACCCTGTTCCGCATGCTGATGGGCAAGGAACAACCGGATTCGGGCAGCATCGAAGTCGGTGAAACCGTGCAACTGGCCTGCGTTGACCAGAGCCGTGATGACCTGGATGGCAGCAAGACTGTATTCCAGCAAATCTCCGACGGTTCCGACCAGATCCGCATCGGCAACTACGAGATCCCGTCGCGTACCTACGTCGGTCGTTTCAACTTCAAGGGCGGCGATCAGCAGAAGTTCGTCAAGGACCTGTCCGGTGGTGAGCGCGGTCGTCTGCACCTGGCGCTGACTCTGAAGGAGGGCGGCAACGTCCTGCTGCTCGACGAACCGTCCAACGACCTCGACGTGGAAACCCTGCGTTCGCTGGAAGAAGCCCTGCTGGACTTCCCGGGCGCTGCCATTGTGATCTCTCACGATCGCTGGTTCCTGGACCGTGTGGCGACGCACATCCTGGCGTACGAAGATGACTCGCAAGCGGTGTTCTTCGAAGGCAACTACACCGAGTACGAAGCGGATCGTAAAAAGCGTCTCGGCGAAGCGGCTGCTCAGCCACACCGGGTACGTCACAAGAAACTGGCCTGATATCGGGTTGGTTGCATAAAAGAACGGAGCCTTCGGGCTCCGTTTTTTTTGCCTGGTTTTTTTCAGCGGGATCGAGGTGTGGCCATCGCGAGCAGGCTCACTCCTACATTTGAAATGCGTTCCCCTGTAGGAGTGAGCCTGCTCGCGATAGCTGTATAACTGGTGGTGCATTTCTTGAACCCAGACTCCCCATTCAGGTGCAAAACTGGGCAAAAAACAGCCTGATTTATATCCTGTGCACCATTTAATTTCATAACTGCGACATTTTGCTCTGTTCCTGTGCGCAATTCGTTTGTTACAGTCCGGCCCAATCTCCTCCAACGACAATAAATTTGCCGAGACTTTTCCCATGATCGAATCCGTCGAATCCTTCCTCGCTCGCCTGAAAAAACGCGACCCGGATCAACCCGAATTCCACCAGGCCGTCGAAGAAGTCCTGCGCAGTTTGTGGCCGTTTCTCGAAGCCAATCCGCATTACCTGACCTCGGGGATTCTGGAGCGCATCTGCGAGCCGGAGCGCGCGGTGATGTTTCGCGTGTCGTGGGTCGACGATCAGGGCAAAGTCCAGGTCAATCGCGGGTTCCGCATCCAGATGAACAGCGCCATCGGCCCGTACAAGGGTGGCCTGCGTTTCCATCCGTCGGTGAACATGGGCGTGCTGAAATTCCTCGCCTTCGAACAGACCTTCAAAAACTCCCTGACCTCGCTGCCAATGGGCGGCGGCAAGGGCGGCTCCGACTTCGATCCGAAGGGCAAGAGCGACGCTGAAGTCATGCGTTTCTGCCAAGCGTTCATGAGCGAGTTGTACCGCCACATCGGCGCCGACGTTGACGTGCCGGCCGGTGACATCGGTGTCGGTGCGCGCGAGATCGGTTTCCTGTTTGGCCAGTACAAGCGCCTGAGCAACCAGTTCACCAGTGTGCTGACCGGCAAAGGCATGACCTACGGCGGCAGCCTGATTCGTCCGGAAGCCACCGGTTTCGGCTGCGTATATTTCGCTGAAGAAATGCTCAAGCTTCGCGGGCAGACCGTCGAAGGCAAGCGTGTGGCGATCTCCGGTTCCGGCAACGTCGCGCAATACGCGGCGCGCAAGGTGATGGACCTGGGCGGCAAGGTGATTTCCCTGTCCGACTCCGAAGGCACGTTGTATTGCGAAGCCGGGTTGAGTGAAGAGCAGTGGCTGGCGCTGCTGGAGCTGAAAAATGTTAAGCGCGGACGCATCAGCGAGCTGGCGGCAGCGTTCGGTCTGGAATTCCGCGCGGGTCAGCTGCCGTGGTCGTTGCCGTGCGACATCGCGCTGCCGTGCGCTACGCAGAACGAACTCGACGCCGAAGCCTCGCGCACACTGCTGCGCAATGGCTGCGTCTGCGTAGCTGAGGGCGCGAACATGCCAACCACGCTCGAGGCTGTGGATATCTTCATCGAGGCCGGGATTCTGTTCGCGCCGGGCAAAGCGTCCAACGCTGGCGGCGTGGCAGTGAGCGGTCTGGAGATGTCGCAGAACGCCATGCGCTTGCTGTGGACGGCAGGTGAGGTGGACAGCAAGCTGCACGCGATCATGCAGTCGATCCACCACGCTTGTGTGCACTACGGCGAAGAGAACGGGCGGATCAACTACGTCAAAGGCGCGAACATCGCCGGCTTCGTCAAAGTCGCCGACGCAATGCTCGCGCAGGGCGTGGTTTAAGCCGGTTCGATACGGATCACTTCAATCACTTGATCGCCGGCGGGGCGCTGCCACAGCACCTCGTCATTGAGCTGCGCACCGAGCAGCGCCCGGCCCAAGGGTGAGCCCCAATTGATCAGGCCTTTGCTGGCATCGGCCTGATCTTCGCCGACCAGTTGCACCCGCCGTTCGGTGTCGTGTTCGTCGGCGTAGGTCACCCAACTGCCGATCTGCACTTTGTCGGTGGAGGTCGCGGCAACCGCGACTTGTGCGCTGCTCAGGCGTTGATTGAAATACCGCAAATCCCTTTCGAGATCCGCCAGACGCTGCGTGTCAGCCTGCTCCCCTTTGGCCGATTGTTCGGCATGCAAGGTTTGCAGTTCGGCGACCTTCTCCTGCAGCTGCGCGAGCCCTTGAGCAGTGACGTAGTTGGGCTGCGTGCTGACCTGCCGTTCTACCGGCTGATCGGCTTGCGCGGCGGCGTTGTCTTCGTTGACGAATGCGCGACTCATGGTGTCCTCCTCGTATGAGGTTTGGGCCATGTTCGCAGGCATTTGGTTTCACTGGATGTCTGGAAACGACCTATTGCGAGCGATAGGCCCGCCCGGCGTCCTGATCTTTCTGTTGCTGCCAGGCGCGCTCGCGTTCGTCCCAATGTTGATTGCGATACTGTTCGCGGTCCTTGTTTTCCAACATTGCCTGACACTGGCGGAAGCCGTCGGTCCAGCCTTCGGCGTATTGCTTGTCCTTCAGATAGCGGGGAACGTTCTTGCGAAACTCGCCGCTGATCGAACCCGCCGCCTGACGACCGCTGACACAACCGTCATCGAAGCCGTCGGCGAAGGCCGGTGGATAACCCTTGGCGATCAGATCTTCATGGGTGGTCTGGCAACCGCCCAGTAACAGCACAACACCCAGCAAACCCGCACACCGCCACATCGCACTCTCCCGCGCCGGTTCTCCGGCCTATGGGGAAAGTCTAGAAGCTGATTCATGAGGCGGCTGTCGAAGCCCCGTGAAAAATCCATTAACACCACAAATCACCTGTGGGAGCGAGCGTGCTCGCGAAGGCTTCGTGTCAGGCAACTCTGATATCGACTGACCCACCGCTTTCGCGAGCAAGCTCGCTCCCACATTGGTTTTGTGCTGTGTTCGGGATCAGTAGTGATACCACTTCACTTCAAGCATGACTTCCGTTTCCGGGGTGGCGAGATGGCTGAACTCACGCTGCGCACTCAGACGTAAACCGAGGTTGCGCGACAACTCCCACTGCTGATTCAGGCTCAGGCTACGGCGCACTTCGCCATTGAAGAAGTAATCGCCTTTAGCCTCCAGACTGAGATTGCCCAACGGGTTTTTCCACAACACGCCGGTATTGAAACCGCCGGCTGGCGAGACGAACTCGGCGAAATCATTGTTGTGTTCAACGCGCACGGTGCCGAGGGCAAAACCCAGCACATCATCCCCCAGCGCCCACGTCCCGCCGCCGCCACCATTGACGTGGCTGACCAGCGTCTCGTCATCGTGCTTGCCCGGTACGCGCTCAAGACCGCCAGTGACTTGCCACGACAGCGGCTGCAGCAGCTCATTGCGCGGTGTCAGCGAACGAATGGTCGCCAGATCCAGTTGCTGAAACTGCCAGTGATTGCCTTCGTACTGGCGCAACTTCATCTGCAGGATCTCGATCTGCGCGCCGAGCGGGAAACTCTCGGCGTTGTCGTTGAGATCGTGATAGGCCATGCGCAAGCCGTACTCACCGAACGCACGGTCGCCACGGGTGCCGAGACCGGCCTGCCAGGTGCGCGATTCGTGGCCGTCTTCGGGCAAGCCCGGTTGCGGGATGTCCAGTTCGGGGGCGGGGTTCTTGTTGATCGCCCGCAGCAATTCAAAACTGCGCTGCGCTCGTTGTGGATCGCGTTCCTGGCCGTTGGCGCGGTAGCGCTCCAGACGATATGCCGCGTCGATGATCAACGCTTGACGGTCGCGGGGCAGGGCTTTGAACGCCGGATCCTGCAACTGCTGTTGATCGGCGCTGACGTTCAGCACCCATTGCTGTTCGTCACTGTTCAAAGGCTCGGCACGGCTGAGCAATTCGCGCTCGCGGGACGGGCGGTATTCGATACTTTCCACCAGCCCGGCTTCCTTCACCGCTTTGACGGTGTCGGTGGGAATCGCGGTCAATGGGAATTGTTCGGTCAGACGCAGGCTCGGGCGTGCCACCTGCAGCAACTCAAGCAGACGATACGAGCAGTTTTCGTCGAAGAAGAAATAGTCGAACTGGATCTGCTTCAACTCCCACACATGCTCGACCATGCGCGCGGTTTCTTCCTGGGTCAGGTTCAGTCGGTATTCCCACAGATCGCGGTTTTCCAGGCTGCGGTATTCCGAGAGTTTTTCCTGATAGGGCACCAACGCGAACAACCCGGGATAGCCGCCCATCAAACCTTTCCAGGCGTACAGAATGCTGTTGTCCGAACCTTCGATGTAGGCGCCGAAGTTGATCGCGTAACTGAGCAGCGAGGTCTTGTCGGCCTGCACATCGGCTTGATCGATGCGCAGCAGGGTGTGGCCGAACATCGATGACGGACTGTTCAAATAAGCCGCCGGGAAGATCATCACCGCGCTGTGCGGCGACACGTCCTTGAACCACTTTTTGTATTCGGCGCATGCCGGCGCTGGCAGATCGCTGAGATTGAGCTGCGCTTTCAGCCAGCGGGTGCGCGCCGGATAAACACATTGCGCGTGTTGCTCGCCGAGGCTGGCCGGGGCGTACAGCGCTTGCACGGTGGCCGCCAGTTCGTGGTCGGGATGCTCATTGCCATCGGGCGCGAGAAAGAATTTCTTGTCGCTGACATAGCTGCGCCAGCCGCCAAGCTTGGCGGTTTCGTAGTGACCGAGGGAAATCCAGAAGCGGTCGTTGGCCAGTTGCTGCAAACGTTGAGGGTCGATGGTTGGCGCGGCGGACAGCGGGGCGCAGACACAGAGCGCCAGCCAGGCAAGGCGTTTGAGCATAGTCGGCAACTTGAACAGGAAAGAAATAAAGACCCAATGAGGGCGGGCCGAAAAAACAAAACCCGCTTCCCGAAGGAAGCGGGTGGGGTCGAGCTTAAGCTTGAGTCGCGTACTTGGCCAGACGAGGATCCGATTTCAGTACGGCCAGGGTGTTGGTATGCACGTCTTCAGCGGTCACGTCAGCCTTGCTGAAGATCTGCTGGAAGTGCTCGTGAGTCACAGCAGCGAAGTGCGCACGGTCTTCCGGCGCCACGCCCAGTACCACGGCATAAGTCGTCAGCGCTTCGCCGTTGCCTTTGGCCATGTCTTCGGACAGCTCGTTCATCATGCCATTCATGGCAAACCAGGATTTGCCGCCGTAGGTCAGCGATGCGTTGGTCGAGCAGCCGTTGGTGCCGGACGTCATCCCGAAGGTGGCGTTACCGGACGTGCCGTTGGTGGTGGAAGCGAGGAAGTGTGCCGGGGTGCCACGCTGACCTTCGAACAGCATGTTGCCCCAACCGCAATCCGGGCCGCCTGGAGCTTGCGCCATTGCGTTGATGGATACAGCGGTGAAGAGAGTACCGAGAAGAATCCGTTTCATAGCTTTTTTCTCTTTGTGTGCATACCAATGGACAGGGTTCTGACACCTGACGGTGCCAGTGGGCCAGTATTAGTTCCAGCCGCGCAGTTTGGAGTTTAGGCACGTTCCTGGGGTTCCGTGAGTTTTTACAAAAGATTTGGCGATAACCCCGATTTCACGGGTGCCGGGGCAGGAGCGGGCGGTTGTCTATGCTTTGTCACATGGCGCGCCTTGCCAGTGGGGCACAGGCAGCGCCAGAATGCCGCTATCTGCCCCGCCTGATTGTTAAGGAAGCCCGATGCCTGATCCTGTTGCTGCCAGCTTGCGTCTCGCGCCCGAAGCGCTGACCCGTCCGTTTTCCGCTGAACAGTTCAGCTTCACTACCACCAATGATCTGGAGCCCTTTCGCGGTGTGCTCGGCCAGGAACGCGCGGTCGAAGCCTTGCAGTTCGGTGTGGCCATGCCACGCCCCGGTTACAACGTATTCGTCATGGGCGAGCCCGGCACTGGCCGTTTCTCGTTCGTCAAACGCTACCTGAAGGCCGAAGGCAAGCGCCTGCAGACCCCGGCGGACTGGGTCTACGTCAATAACTTCGATGAGCCGCGCGAGCCGCGTGCGCTGGAACTGCCTTCGGGCACTGCCGGCGCGTTTATCGGTGACATCAACGGTTTGATCGACAACTTGCTGGCGACGTTTCCAGCGGTGTTCGAGCACCCGTCCTATCAGCAAAAGAAAAGCGCCATCGACCGCGCGTTCAACCAGCGCTACGACAAGGCCCTCGACATCATCGAGCGCCTGGCCTTGGAAAAAGACGTTGCCCTGTATCGCGACAGCAGCAACATCGCCTTCACGCCGATGCTCGACGGCAAGGCACTGGACGAAGCGGAATTTGCCCAGTTGCCGGAAGCTGATCGTGAGCGTTTTCACGATGACATTTCCGGCCTCGAAGAGCGCCTGAACGAAGAACTCGCCAGCCTGCCGCAATGGAAACGTGAGTCGAACAATCAACTGCGTTCGCTCAACGAAGAAACCATTACCTTGGCGCTGCAGCCGTTGCTGTCGCCGTTGTCGGAGAAGTACGCCGAGAACGCTGCGGTCTGCGGTTACCTGCAAGCCATGCAGGTCTATCTGCTGAAAACCGTGGTCGAGCAACTGGTCGACGACAGCAAGACCGACGCCGTCGCACGCAAACTGCTGGAAGAGCAATACGCACCGAGCCTGGTGGTCGGTCATCCGCTCAGCGGCGGTGCGCCAGTCGTTTTCGAGCCGCACCCGACGTACGAAAACCTCTTCGGTCGCATCGAATACACCACTGATCAGGGGGCGCTTTACACCACTTATCGCCAGTTGCGTCCGGGTGCCTTGCACCGCGCCAACGGCGGCTTCCTGATCCTTGAAGCGGAAAAAATGCTCAGCGAGCCGTTTGTGTGGGATGCGCTGAAACGCGCACTGCAATCGCGCAAGCTGAAAATGGAATCGCCGCTGGGCGAGATGGGCCGTTTCGCTACCGTGACGCTCAACCCGCAGCACATTCCGTTGCAGGTCAAAGTCATCATCATCGGTGCGCGGTCGCTGTACTACACGTTGCAAGACCTTGATCCGGACTTCCAGGAGATGTTCCGCGTCCTCGTGGATTTCGACGAAGACATCCCGATGGTCGACGAGAGCCTGGAGCAATTCGCCCAGTTGTTGAAAACCCGTACTTCGGAAGAAGGCATGGCGCCGCTGACCGCTGATGCGGTAGCGCGTCTGGCGACCTACAGCGCACGTTTGGCCGAGCACCAAGGGCGTTTGTCGGCGCGCATTGGTGATCTGTTCCAACTGGTCAGCGAAGCGGATTTCATCCGTCACCTGGCCGGCGATGAAATGACCGATGCCGGGCATATCGAACGTGCCTTGAAAGCCAAGGCCACGCGCACCGGTCGTGTGTCGGCGCGGATTCTCGACGACATGCTCGCCGGGATCATCCTGATCGACACCGATGGCGCGGCGGTCGGCAAGTGCAACGGTCTGACCGTGCTCGAGGTCGGCGACTCGGCGTTCGGTGTACCGGCGCGGATTTCCGCCACGGTTTACCCGGGTGGCAGCGGCATCGTCGACATCGAGCGTGAGGTCAACCTCGGCCAGCCGATTCACTCCAAAGGTGTGATGATCCTCACCGGGTATCTGGGCAGCCGTTATGCCCAGGAATTCCCGCTGGCGATTTCCGCGAGCATCGCGCTGGAGCAGTCGTACGGTTACGTCGATGGCGACAGTGCGTCGCTGGGCGAGGCGTGCACGCTGATTTCGGCGTTGTCGAAAACCCCGCTCAAGCAGTGCTTTGCGATCACTGGTTCGATCAACCAGTTCGGCGAAGTGCAGGCGGTGGGCGGGGTCAACGAGAAGATCGAAGGCTTCTTCCGACTCTGCGAAGCGCGCGGGCTGACTGGCGAGCAGGGCGCAATCATTCCACAGGCCAACGTGGCCACGCTGATGCTTGATGAGAAAGTGTTGGCGGCGGTGCGTGCCGGGCAGTTCCACGTGTACGCGGTGCGCCAGGCCGACGAGGCGTTGAGCTTGCTGGTGGGTGAACCGGCCGGTGAACCGAATGCCGACGGCGAATTCCCGGAAGGCAGCATCAACGCACGGGTGGTCGAGCGCTTGCGCGACATCGCCGAGATGATCAGCGAAGAAGACCTCAAGGAAGCCGAGAAGGAGTTGGCCCAAGAAGCGCTGGCCGAAGCCAAACCGGCTTAACAGTCTTAAAGCGAACCCTGTGGGAGCGAGCTTGCTCGCGAAAACGGCGTATCAGTCGACGAATCAGTTGCCTGACACTCCGTATTCGCGAGCAAGCTCGCTCCCACATTTGTTTGGTGTGAATCCAGCGAAAATTCGCCACAACTCTGACGCCAATATTCACACAATGACCATTCGGCGCCTTCTGGTCTCATTCGGCTTGCGCAGCGGACTTTTCTTCTATTCTCAGCTCAAGGATATCGACAGTATCACTGGATCGAGCCAGTCCTCCCGTGAGGGCTGAATACCGGCTTCACCGAGGGTCGCCGCCATGTCGCGCAACCTCTGTCTCACCCGTCAATGCCTGGGTCTGGTGACCCGTATCGAATGCGCCATCAAGCCGTTGGCCGGCGATAACGGCATGTGGACGCTGCTCTTCGCCGCCGGCATGGCCGGCGAACAACCTTCCGCCATCAAAGCTCAGGGCCCGTTTCATGGGCCGGTCGCCGCCGAATCGATACTCGACACCATCGTTGAAAGCCTGACCTTGCACGGCTATGAACTGGCCGATGATCCGCAGATATGGAGCCTGCACCTGCAAGCCCAGTTGCGGCAGATCAACGGTGGCCGTGGCCGCGCCCTGTAGGCGCTGCCGCAGGCTGCGATCTTTTGATCTGGCTCTTCAATGGGCAGCCTCAGGCACCTGCGCCCGGTCGAGTTTGACCTCAAAGCCGTATTGCACAGTGGCGAGGTCGGTGCGCTGATAGGTTTCTACGTGCGTCGGGCGGCCATAAAAATAGTGCACGCCGAACAGCGCCGGGCCTTCTGCGCTCGCATCGTGGCTGACAGAAAGAATCTGCTTGAGATAGTTGCCGCTGTCGTCTTTGACGAAGAAACGCCATTCGTTGGGCGGAAACAATTTCAGGTCCACCACCAGCAGGTTGTTCTTGATCTCCAGACCTTTGGGCAAGGACTTGGCGTCGTATGCCTGCTTGGCCACAGTCGCGAGAAACAGCGGCATTGAACCGACGGCGATCGCCGGGGTTTCCGGGAACAGGTTCAGGTCGTAAGTGATCGTTGCGCGCAGCGGATCGACCTGGTACGCCTCGGGCGGCAGTTCGATCGGTTCATCGAGTTTGCCGCTGCGTTTTTCGGTAAAGAACGTGACAGGGCTGACCCCCGGGCTGAAGTCATCGCCCAGCAGTTCATCGTTGAACGTACGGCGATGGGAAAACTCGATGCGCGCAGCGCTCGGTTCTTCCACGGATTGATGGACGCGGATGCCAGCCTTCAATTGGTCCTCGGTCAGGCTCGCGCCTTTGAGCCAGTTGGCTGCCAGATCGTCGTAGACCGTCACTGGCAGATCCAGCGGTTGAATGGCCTTCTGCGTCGTGTGTTGATTGAACGTGCGAATCGGCAGATCCAGCGATTTGCGCGTCACCGTCGCCGAGGAGAAGTCGAGCACGCTGACTTCCAGAGTGTCGATCGGGCCATTGAAATAGACCTTGTTATAGCGACGCGGGTGCTTGTCCTCGAATGCCTGCTGCTCTTCGGTGAGTTGCTTTTCCAGCGCATCGCTCCAGCCCTTCTGCTGTTGCAGGTAGGCCAGTTGTTTTTCATAGAAGGCCACTTGCTCCGGACTCTCGTTGATCGAGCCGGCGCGTATCAGGTATTGCCCGGTCTTGTCGCGGGCCTGGACGATCAGCGGATTGAGCTGCGTCTCTGCGACTTCCGCCGCCAGTGGCAAATTGTTGCTGAATTCCACTTCGGCGTAGTTGTTCTCGAGCTTCAGCAGCTTGACGCTGAGGTTGTCATTGCTGCGGGTCTGGCCGACGTCTTTTTGCGTCAGGTCGAAGCTGTACAAGCGGCGCGGTGCGATGACTTCGATCTGGCCTTGCAGGCTGACCGGTTGCGGCAGGGACTTCTTGTCCACGTCCAGTCCGTCAATGAACGGGTAGGTCACGGTCAGGTCATCGGGGTTGGTGACGTTGGAGCTGGAGGGGCTGAGCTGAATGCCCGGATCGGTTTCCGACCATTCCGGCTGATAGGCGATCACGCGTTTGTTGCTCAACGTTACCGACTGCCATTCCACGCCGTGTGGAAACAAGAAGCCGCCGGGAATGTTCAGGTTGAACGGGAACACCGGTTGCAGATCGGTGAGGTAATCGGAGCTGGCATCCTTGTGCAGCACGAACAGGCCGTTGATAAACGTATCGACCAGCGCCTGCGGGGCAGGGTAGTGCTTGAGCACGGCGAGTGAGTCTTCACCGTATTCGGTGCGCGGCGGATTGTCGTTGAGCTTGAGTTGCGCACGTTCGAGCAGTAGCAGTGAGCCGCCGAGTTCGGTGATGGCGTCCTTGAGCTTGGTGTCGGTGATGGCGTCCAGTGACTGTTCGAACTTTGCGGTTTTTTCTTCAAGGCTGGTGGCGTCTTTTTCGTCGCCGGGCGAGCAACCGCTGATCAACAGAGCAAGGCAAATTCCGGCCGTCGTTATCGGTAATCGCACATCCATTTCCACACGTCCTGTCTGCAGTCACTGGGCTGTCAATGGTTTCGACACTAGCAGAAAAAAATCATCCACACGCGCAGGTGGCGGATTTTCGGGCAGTTTCTGGCTGTCACAGGGGGCTGGTATACTCGCCGCCATTTCCACCCCCTTGTGTGAGATTCAATGGAACGCTTTATCGAAAATGCAATGTACGCCTCGCGCTGGCTGCTGGCGCCAATCTATATCGGGCTCTCGCTCGGGTTGCTGGCGCTGGCACTGAAGTTTTTCCAGGAAGTGTTCCACATCCTGCCCAACGTTTTTTCGATGGCCGAGTCGGAACTGATTCTGGTGCTGCTGTCGCTGATCGACATGGCACTGGTCGGCGGCCTGCTGGTGATGGTGATGATTTCCGGCTACGAGAACTTCGTCTCTGAACTGAACATCGACGAAGGCAAGGAAAAGCTCAGCTGGCTCGGCACCATGGACTCTTCGTCGTTGAAGATGAAAGTGGCGGCTTCGATCGTGGCGATTTCATCGATCCACTTGCTGCGCATCTTCATGGACGCCAAGAACGTCGATCCCGAGCATTTGATGTGGTACGTGATCATCCACATGACCTTCGTCGTTTCGGCGTTCGCCATGGGTTACCTGGACAAAGTCACCAAGCACTGATCAACCGTTGATCGCTGCAAAAAAACACCGCCCGTCTGTTGCGAAACAGACGGGCGGTGTCGTTTGTGGCTTGTGCTTTGGTGCGCGCAAGCATATCCCTGTAGAGGTCCTGACTCGCCACTTTGTGAGGTGCGTTCATGAACCTGCAAGAGCTGAATGCGTTTGCCATCGCCAGGAAGGTCGATGAGTTGAACCTGATCTCCATGGAGGGCGGGATTTATCTGCTCGAAGCGCGGATGCACGGGGCGGCATATCCGTTGAGTGATCCCAAAGGCAAGATGCTGACCCTGCGATCAGTGGAGCATGCGCGGGATCTGCTGCATGCGTTTCCGGTGCTGCCCTTCAATCTTGTACACACCTCGGTGCATGACGAAATGTGCGGCCTGGGCGGCAGTATCGATGAATGCCTGAAGGTGCCGCTCGCCTGGCGTTCAGCCCTGTAGGCCTTGCGCCCCATCGCCGGGCATCTGTGCTAGTCTGCTCGCCCTTTTGGTTCCGGGCGCGCCGGGACGCGCTGTGCTCGCACGGCAAGTCTTGTGGCCGTCCGCACAGCGGAGCAGTGTCATGTCCGAAGTAAATCTGTCCACCGACGAAACCCGCGTCAGCTACGGCATCGGCCGTCAACTGGGCGACCAGCTGCGCGACAACCCGCCACCGGGCGTTAGCCTGGACGCGATCCTGGCCGGTCTGACCGACGCTTTCGCCGGTAAGGAAAGCCGTGTGGGTCAGGAAGAAATGTCTGCCAGCTTCAAGGTTATCCGCGAAATCATGCAAGCCGAAGCCGCTGCCAAAGCTGAAGCCGCTGCTGGCGAAGGCCTGGCCTTCCTGGCTGAAAACGCCAAGCGTGACGGCATCACCACCCTGGCTTCCGGCCTGCAATTCGAAGTGCTGACTCAGGGCGAAGGCGCCAAGCCTACCCGTGAAGACCAGGTCCGTACTCACTACCACGGCACCCTGATCGACGGCACTGTGTTCGACAGCTCCTACGAGCGTGGCCAGCCTGCAGAATTCCCGGTTGGCGGCGTGATCGCTGGCTGGACCGAAGCCCTGCAACTGATGAATGCCGGCAGCAAATGGCGTCTGTACGTGCCGAGCGAACTGGCTTACGGCGCTCAAGGCGTTGGCAGCATCCCGCCGCACAGCGTTCTGGTATTCGACGTCGAGCTGCTGGACGTTCTGTAAGACCTTTATGGGAGCGAGCCTGCTCGCGAATGCAGGCGACTGGATCTAACTTGAGATTCGAGTTGAAGCCTTCGCGAGCAAGCTCGCTCCCACAGGTTTGTATTGCTGCTCATAGTTCTATCTTGTGCTGCAGTTCACTAGTCGGGCGCAACGCCCGGGCATAGCAGAACAGAAACAGATTGCGCACCAGCTCCTTGAGCACCAATGGTTCGCTGGAATTGAGACTGCTGACGTCCAGATCCCCTTGGTCTTGCAACTCATGCAGGGCTTCTTCCTCAAGCACCGCACAGACTTCACCGGTCTCCCGATGGAGGATTCTGAGGTAAGGGTGTGGGCGATCCAGCCACGCGTCGATCAAATAAGTCATGGTTCTCATCTCCTTGAAGGGTTTCAATGAGAATAATTCTTATTCGTCAAATAGCAAGCGTCTATTGGCGGATTCTGAAATTTTCCGGGTAAAGATTGCGTAAGGTCAAAACGGCTGGCGTTTGGCTATTGCGCGGTTTTGCTGGGGTAGAGCGGGGAGGGCGAAGCTCCATCCCACGCCTGGCGCGGGATGGATGACAACGGAATCAGACCTTTCTGACGAACTCGGATTTGAGTTTCATCGGGCCGATACCGTCGATCTTGCAGTCGATGTCGTGGTCGCCATCGCACAGACGGATGTTCTTGACCTTGGTGCCGACCTTGACCACCAGCGAAGTGCCCTTGACCTTCAGATCCTTGATCACGGTGATGGTGTCGCCGTCCTGCAGGACGTTGCCGACCGAGTCTTTCTTCACGGCATCATCAGACGCCACTTCGGCTTCGCCGCTGGCGGACCACTCGTGGGCGCACTCCGGGCACACCAGCTGGGTACCGTCTTCGTAGGTGTATTCGGAATTGCATTTCGGGCAGGGTGGCAACGTGCTCACTAAGGCTCCTTGGGTATGGATCGCTAAAAGTCGCACATTGTATAGGGTTTTACGCGAGGGAGGGCATAGCGCAGAAACAACTGTGGGAGCGACGGTGCGACGATTCGACCTGCTCGCGAAAGCGGTGTGTCAGTCAACATTGATGTCGATTGGCAGATTGCTTTCGCGAGCAGGCTCGCTCCCACAGTGGGCTGTATCAGTGCGTACGAGCGACCGCAAACTCGCTCAGTTCAACCAGCGCATCGCGGTATTCGCTGGCCGGCAGGGCATCGAGGCACTTGATCGCACGGGCCACGTAATCGCGGGCCAGTTGCGCGGTGTACTCAAGCGAACCGGAGGCTTCCACGGCAATGCGGATGCTTTCCAGGTCTTCGATCCCGCCTTTCTGGATCGCCTGACGCACCAGTGCAGCCTGTTCAGCCGTACCTTCACGCATGGTGTAGATCAGCGGCAGGGTCGGCTTGCCTTCGGCCAGATCGTCACCGACGTTCTTGCCCAGGGTTTCCGCGTCGCCCTTGTAGTCGAGCAGGTCGTCGACCAGTTGGAACGCCACACCGAGGTGATCACCGAAGGTGCGCAGGGCTTCGCTCTGCTCAGCGGTAGCACCGGCCAATGCAGCGGCGCTGTGAGTCGAAGCTTCGAAGAGCATCGCGGTCTTGCCGCGGATGACTTCCATATAGGTTTCTTCAGTGGTGCTGGCGTCGCGCACCTTGGACAGTTGCAACACTTCGCCTTCAGCGATGATGCGCGTGGCCTGGGACAGGATCTTCATCACCGGCATCGAGCCCAGTTCGACCATCATTTCGAACGAGCGCGAGTACAGGAAATCGCCGACCAGCACGCTCGGGGCGTTGCCCCACATGGCGTTGGCGGTCGAACGGCCACGGCGCATGCCGGACATGTCGACCACGTCGTCATGCAGCAGGGTGGCGGTGTGCAGGAATTCGATGGTGGCGGCCAAAAGGCGCATGTCGTCGCCTTCGCGACCCAAGGCCTTGCCACACAGCAACACTAATAAAGGACGCAGACGTTTGCCGCCGGCCGAGGTAATGTAATCGCCGATTTTCGATACCAGCGGTACTCGGGAAGTCAGCTGCTTCTTGATGATGCCGTCGACGGCGCTAAAATCGTCCGCCACCGCGCGGTAGAAAGCTTGGGGTTGCATCAGCGAGAGTCGCTCCAGAAGGGTTGCGCGGCATGCTAGGACCCCCATCCAGACCTGTCAAGGCGCGATAGACGGCTACTTGCAAGCCTGCGGCACCTTGCGTACAATCGCGCACCCTGAACTTCCTGGGCAGCACCTGCCTTACGCAATTGCAACGGGCCTTCCAGCCTTATGCAGCCATGCCAGCCAATACCTCTTCTTATAAAGAGCTGGGTGAGCAGGATTATCGGAGAAATACCATGTCTTATGCAGTAATCGTTACTGGCGGCAAGCAGTACAAAGTCGCCCCGGGTGAATACCTGAAGATCGAAAAACTGGAAATCGCTACCGGCGAATCCGTTACCTTTGATCGCGTTCTGTTGGTTGCCAATGGCGACGACGTGAATATCGGCGCTCCAGTTGTTGCTGGCGCTACCGTTGTGGCTGAAGTGATCTCCCAAGGTCGTCACGATAAAGTCCGCATCATCAAGTTCCGTCGCCGTAAGCACCACATGAAGCGTATGGGCCACCGCCAGTGGTACACCGAGATCAAAATCACCGGTATTCAGGCTTAATTTCAGCCTAATTCCTCACTAGGAGAATTGACTCATGGCACACAAAAAAGCTGGTGGTAGTACCCGTAACGGTCGCGACTCAGAAGCCAAACGCCTTGGCGTTAAGATGTATGGCGGCCAGAAAATCATTCCGGGCAACATCATCGTGCGTCAGCGCGGCACCCAATTCCACGCTGGCTACGGCGTTGGCATGGGTAAGGATCACACCCTCTTCGCGAAAATCGAAGGCGTGATCAAGTTTGAAGTAAAAGGCGCGTTCAACCGCCGTTACGTGAGCGTTGTCGCAGCTTAATTGCGCGATCGCTGGAAAAGCCCTGTCTCGCGACGGGGCTTTTTCGTTTGTGGGGTGAGTCTCTTGCAAAACTGTTTGTATGGGCTGTCGGCGTGCGATGCAGGTCGTGTTTTGGGGTCGCTGCGCTCATTTTTGCAAGAGTCTTATGTCTTGATTGTTTTTCGGCTCGTCCGTACGGCGAGAGGCGTTGGTTATGAAGTTTGTTGATGAAGTATCGATTCGCGTAAAGGCTGGTGACGGCGGCAATGGCGCCATGAGTTTCCGTCGGGAAAAATTCATCGAAAACGGTGGCCCGAACGGCGGTGATGGCGGTGACGGCGGTTCCATCTACATGATGGCTGACGAAAACCTCAACACCCTGGTCGACTACCGTTACACCCGGCACTTCGATGCCGAGCGTGGCTCTAACGGCGGCAGCACCGACTGCACCGGTAAAAAAGGTGAAGACCTGATCCTGCGCGTGCCGGTCGGTACTACGGTGATCGACTCTGCTACTCAGGAAGTGATTGGTGACCTGACCAAGGCTGGCCAGAAACTGATGGTAGTGCAGGGTGGTTGGCACGGTCTGGGTAACACCCGTTTCAAATCCAGTACCAACCGTGCGCCGCGTCAGACCACGCCGGGTAAGCCGGGTGAGCAGCGCGACCTGAAACTGGAAATGAAAGTACTGGCTGACGTCGGTCTGCTGGGCTTGCCGAACGCCGGTAAAAGTACCTTTATCCGTTCCGTTTCTGCGGCCAAGCCGAAAGTCGCCGACTACCCGTTCACCACGCTGGTGCCGAACCTCGGTGTGGTCAGCGTCGATCGCTGGAAGAGCTTCGTCATTGCCGATATTCCGGGTCTGATCGAAGGCGCTTCCGACGGTGCTGGCCTGGGCATTCGCTTCCTCAAGCACTTGGCGCGTACGCGTCTGTTGCTGCACCTCGTCGATATGGCGCCGCTGGATGATTCCAGCGCACCGGATGCCGCTGAAGTGATCGTCAACGAACTGATCAAGTTCAGTCCGTCCCTGGCCGAGCGTGATCGCTGGCTGGTGCTGAACAAGTGCGACCAGATCCTTGAAGAAGAGCACGATGAGCGCGTCAAGGAAATCGTTGATCGCCTGGAGTGGACTGGCCCGGTCTACGTGATCTCGGCGATCGCCAAGATCGGTACCGAGCGTCTGTGCCACGACATCATGCGTTACATGGAAGACCGCGCCGATCGCCTGGCCAATGACCCTGCTTACAAGGAAGAGCTGGCCGATCTCGATCAGCGCATCGAAGATGAGGCGCGTGCGCAACTGCAGGCGCTGGATGACAAGCGTGCCCTGCGTCGCAGCGGCGTGAAGTCGGTCCATGACATCGGCGACGATGATTGGGACGAAGAAGATGTGGATGACGAAGACGGTCCGGAAATCATTTACGTGCGTGACTGATTCATTGCAGTAAACTTAAGCGCCGCTCAATCGAGCGGCGTTTTAGTATCTGGAAATCGCAAGTCACAAATAACGTCATGGGCGGCGCTGGGTCGCGCTGCCCTCAAGCTAAGGTTGAAGATGATGCGGAGCAAGGTGACAGGTGCGCAGCGTTGGGTCGTGAAGATCGGCAGCGCTTTGCTGACAGCTGATGGCAAAGGGCTGGATCGCGCGGCAATGAGTGTCTGGGTGGAGCAGATGGTGGCCTTGCATGAGGCTGGCGTCGAGTTGGTGCTGGTGTCCTCCGGGGCGGTAGCGGCCGGCATGAGCCGTTTGGGCTGGACCGCACGACCCAGTGCGATGCATGAGCTCCAGGCGGCTGCGGCAATTGGTCAGATGGGCTTGGTGCAGGCGTGGGAATCGAGCTTCGCCGAGCATGGCCGGCACACTGCGCAGATTCTCCTGACTCACGACGATTTGTCCGACCGCAAGCGCTACCTCAACGCCCGCAGCACTTTGCGCGCATTGGTCGAGCTGAAAGTCATCCCGGTGATCAACGAAAACGACACCGTGGTCACCGACGAAATCCGTTTCGGCGACAACGACACGCTCGCGGCGCTGGTGGCCAACCTCGTCGAGGCGGATCTGCTGGTGATCCTGACCGACCGCGATGGCATGTTTGACGCCGATCCGCGCAACAATCCCGAGGCACAGCTGATTTACGAAGCGCGCGCTGATGATCCGAGTCTCGATGCGGTAGCGGGCGGCACGGGTGGTGCGCTGGGGCGTGGCGGTATGCAGACCAAGTTGCGAGCGGCGCGACTGGCTGCGCGTTCCGGTGCGCACACCATCATTGTTGGTGGGCGTCTTGAGCGTGTGCTTGATCGCCTGAAGGCGGGTGAGCGTATCGGTACGTTGCTGTCGCCTGAGCGCGGCATGCTCGCGGCACGCAAGCAATGGCTGGCCGGGCATCTGCAGACTCGCGGCACGTTGGTGCTGGATGATGGTGCGGTGTCGGCGCTGTCACAGGGCAATAAAAGTTTGCTGCCGGTAGGTGTGAAGTTGGTGCAGGGCAGTTTCCGTCGCGGTGAAATGGTCGTCTGCGTGGCGCCCGATGGTCGTGAGATTGCCCGAGGCCTGGCTAACTACAGCGCGCTTGAAGCACAAAAAATCATCGGTCAGTCGTCGGATGCGATTGTCGGTTTGCTCGGTTACATGGCGGAGCCTGAACTGGTTCACCGTGACAACCTGATTCTGGTCTAAGGAAAATTCGATGCGTTTAGCGAAAGGATTGTTGGGCTTGCTGATGGCGATGCCATTGCTGGCCTCGGCCGAGGAGATCGGTCAGGTGTCGACGGTGTTCAAGTTTGTCGGTCCGAACGACCGCATTGTGGTCGAGGCTTTCGATGATCCGAAAGTTGAGGGGGTGACCTGCTACCTGTCGCGCGCCAAGACGGGCGGTGTGAAGGGTGGTCTGGGTCTGGCTGAAGATCGCGCAGAAGCGTCGATCGCTTGCCGTCAGGTCGGCCCGATCAAGTTCAAGGGTGATCTGAAGGATGGCGATGAGGTGTTCAAGGAGCGCACTTCGCTGGTATTCAAGACCATGCAGGTGGTGCGATTCCTGGACAAGAAGCGCAATACGCTGGTGTATCTGGTCTACAGCGATCGCTTGATCGAAGGCAGTCCGCAGAATGCCGTGACCGCGATCCCGATCCTGCCGTGGGTACCCGTCCAGCAATAACACCGCAAATCCAACTGTAGGAGTGAACCTGCTCCGGGCGGCGTTCCGACGATAGCGGTTAGTCAGATATGTATTTGCTGACTGACACGCCGCCATCGTCGGAACGCCGCCCGGAGCAGGCTCACTCCTACATTTTTTTGCGCTGGATTTGCTAAATTACAGGCAATAAAAAACCGACCCTAAGGTCGGTTTTTTAATGACTACGTCGGATTAAGCAGCTTCTTTCAGCGCTTTGACGTGGCCATTCAGGCGGCTCTTATGGCGAGCAGCCTTGTTCTTGTGGATGATGCCTTTATCGGCCATACGGTCGATAACTGGCACGGCCAGAACGTATGCAGCTTGAGCTTTTTCAGCGTCTTTTGCGTCGATGGCTTTAACTACATTCTTGATGTAGGTGCGAACCATGGAACGCAGGCTGGCGTTGTGGCTGCGACGCTTCTCAGCCTGTTTTGCACGTTTTTTGGCGGAAGGTGAGTTGGCCACCGTCGAGCTCCTCGAAAGACTTTTTAGGAAATAGCAAACAAAATAGGCCGCGAATCATGCCGATGAGTTGAAGTCTTGTCAAGGGCACTTGAAACGTTCCGCTAAGTGGTAGGTATAAAGAGGCGGGATATTTATTTCCGGCGCTTGACCTGTAAACTCGCGAGCTTTGGCTCTGTGCTGCTGCGGCGCGGAGTATCGCACAAGTAGGCGCTTTGTTCGCCTGCTGTTTATCGACAGGCACAAATTCCCTCAATGAATCTGCTCAAATCGTTGGCCGCCGTCAGCTCTATCACGATGCTTTCCCGGATTCTGGGCTTTGTTCGTGACACGCTGATTGCCCGTACATTCGGCGCCGGGATGGCGACGGATGCCTTCTTTATTGCCTTCAAACTGCCCAATCTGCTGCGGCGGATCTTCGCCGAGGGCGCTTTCTCGCAGGCATTCGTGCCGATTCTGGCCGAATACAAAAGCCAGCAGGGCGAAGAGGCGACGCGCACGTTCATTGCCTACGTATCGGGCTTGCTGACGTTGGTGCTGGCGGTTGTCACTGCGCTGGGCATGATCGCCGCGCCTTGGGTGATCTGGGCCACCGCGCCCGGTTTTACCGATACGCCGGAAAAATTCCAGCTCACCTCCGATCTGTTGCGGGTGACCTTTCCGTATATATTGCTGATATCCCTGTCATCGCTGGCCGGGGCGATCCTCAATACCTGGAACCGTTTCTCGGTGCCGGCCTTTGTGCCAACGTTGCTCAACGTCAGCATGATTGTGTTTTCGCTGTTCCTCACGCCGTACTTCGATCCGCCGGTCATGGCATTGGGTTGGGCGGTCTTGGTCGGCGGTCTGGCGCAGCTGCTCTATCAACTGCCGCACCTGAAAAAGATCGGCATGCTGGTGCTGCCGCGTCTGAATCTGCGTGATACCGGTGTCTGGCGCGTGATGAAGCAGATGCTGCCGGCGATTCTCGGTGTCTCGGTCAGCCAGATTTCGCTGATCATCAACACGATTTTCGCCTCATTTCTGGTCGCGGGTTCGGTGTCGTGGATGTATTACGCCGACCGCTTGATGGAGTTGCCATCCGGCGTACTGGGTGTGGCGCTGGGGACGATTCTGCTGCCGACATTGGCGAAAACCTATGCCAGTAAAGACCGTCACGAATACTCGCGAATTCTCGATTGGGGCCTGCGTCTGTGCTTTGTGCTGGTGCTGCCCTGTGCGCTGGCGCTGGGAATTCTCGCTGAGCCGCTGACTGTTTCGCTGTTCCAGTACGGTCAATTCAGTGGTTTCGACGCGGAAATGACTCAGCGCGCACTGATTGCCTATTCTGTCGGTCTGCTCGGGATTATCGTGATCAAGGTGCTGGCGCCGGGCTTCTATGCGCAGCAGAACATCCGTACCCCGGTGAAAATCGCAATATTCACTCTGGTGTGCACGCAGTTGTTCAACTTGATGTTGATCGGCCCGCTGGCTCATGCCGGTCTGGCCTTGGCGATCAGCGCCGGTGCCTGCCTGAATGCCGGGCTGCTGTTCTATCAACTGCGCAAGCAGCAGATGTATCAGCCGCAACCGGGTTGGGCCAAGTTCGCCTTCAAGCTTGTGGTTGCGGTGGCGGTAATGTCGGCAGTGTTGCTGCTTGGCATGCATTTCATGCCGGCGTGGGATCAGGGGCACATGCTTGAGCGCTTCCTGCGTCTGGGCGCATTGGTCGCGGCGGGCGTGGTCGCCTATTTCGGTATGTTGCTGCTGCTTGGTTTCCGTTTGCGCGACTTCAATCGCAAGGCCTTGAGCTAAGGTTTTACCCTTTATAAACAGGCGCGGGCCGGCAGTTTTGTCGGCTCGTTCACTTTGCGTTACGGTGTTGCCTGTCGTCGACCGTCGGGTGTGGTTATAATCGACCACTTTATGAGCAAGAAGCGCGTTATGCAGCTGGTTCGAGGCCTCCACAACTTGCGCCCCCAGCATCGGGGCTGCGTCGCCACTATTGGCAACTTTGACGGTGTTCACCGTGGTCACCAGGCTATCCTGGCCCGACTGCGTGAGCGTGCGCTCGAGTTGGGCGTACCCAGCTGCGTGGTGATTTTCGAGCCGCAGCCACGGGAATTCTTTGCCCCCGAGACCGCGCCGGCGCGTCTGGCCCGCTTGCGCGACAAGCTGCAATTGCTGGCTGCCGAAGGCGTCGACCGGGTGTTGTGCCTGGCGTTCAACCAGCGCTTGAGCAAGCTCAGCGCCAGCGAGTTCGTCGACACCATCCTCGTTGATGGTCTCGGCGTGCAGCATCTGGAAGTCGGTGACGACTTCCGCTTCGGTTGCGACCGCCTCGGCGATTTCGACTTCCTGCTGCAGGCCGGGCAGATGCACGGTTTTACCGTCGAAGCCGCGCAAACCGTCGAGCTGGACGGCATTCGCGTCAGCAGTACGCAGGTGCGTAATGCATTGGCCGCCGCCGATTTTGCCCTGGCCGAACGTTTGCTCGGTCGCCCGTATCGCATTGCCGGTCGCGTGCTGCACGGCCAGAAACTGGCCCGGCAACTGGGTACGCCCACTGCCAACATTCAACTCAAACGTCGTCGCGTGCCGTTCACAGGTGTGTATCTGGTGAATGTCGATATCGACGGTAAGACCTGGCCCGGTGTCGCCAATATCGGCGTACGGCCCACGGTACAAGGTGATGGCAAGGCCCACCTTGAAGTCCATCTTCTAGATTTTGCCGGCGATCTGTATGACCGGCGTTTGACGGTGGTTTTCCACCAAAAGCTGCGTGAAGAGCAGCGCTTCGCCTCCCTGGAGGCATTGAAAACGGCGATCAATGCGGATGTCGCCACCGCCCGTGCACTAGCCGCACCTAGCGCCCATCGCTAATGAAGAGCCTTAAATGACCGACTATAAAGCCACGCTTAACCTTCCGGACACCGCCTTCCCAATGAAGGCCGGCCTGCCACAGCGCGAACCGCAGATCCTGCAGCGCTGGGACAGTATTGGCCTGTACGGAAAGTTGCGCGAGATTGGCAAGGATCGTCCGAAGTTCGTTCTGCACGACGGTCCTCCGTATGCCAACGGCACGATCCACATCGGTCACGCACTGAACAAGATTCTCAAGGACATGATCATCCGCTCGAAGACCCTGTCGGGCTTCGACGCGCCGTACGTTCCGGGTTGGGATTGCCACGGCCTGCCGATCGAGCACAAGGTTGAAGTGACCCACGGCAAAAATCTGGGCGCGGACAAGACCCGCGAGCTGTGCCGTGCCTACGCCACCGAGCAGATCGAAGGGCAGAAGTCCGAATTCATCCGTCTCGGCGTGCTGGGCGATTGGGCCAACCCGTACAAGACCATGGATTTCAAGAACGAGGCCGGTGAAATCCGCGCCCTCGCTGAAATCGTCAAGGGCGGTTTCGTGTTCAAGGGCCTCAAGCCTGTGAACTGGTGCTTCGACTGCGGCTCGGCCCTGGCTGAAGCGGAAGTCGAGTACGAGACCAAAAAGTCCTCGACCATCGACGTTGCTTTCCCGATCGCTGACGAAGCCCAACTGGCTGCCGCATTCGGCCTGCCGTCGCTGGGCAAACCTGCCTCGATCGTGATCTGGACCACCACCCCGTGGACCATCCCGGCCAACCAGGCGCTGAACGTTCACCCGGAATTCAACTACGCGTTGGTCGACATCGGCGACAAGCTGCTGGTACTGGCTGAAGAGCTGGTCGAAGCCTGCCTGACGCGCTATGGCGTCGAAGGCTCGGTCATCGCGACCACCACCGGTAAACAGCTGGAACTGATCAACTTCCGTCATCCGTTCTATGACCGTCTGTCGCCGGTGTATCTGGCTGACTACGTCGAACTGGGTGCTGGCACCGGCGTGGTTCACTCCGCTCCGGCCTACGGCGTGGATGACTTCGTGACCTGCAAGAAGTACGGCATGGTTAACGACGACATCCTTAATCCAGTGCAGAGCAACGGCGTGTACTTGCCGTCGCTGGAATTCTTCGGCGGCCAGTTCATCTGGAAGGCCAACCCGGCGATCGTCGACAAACTGACCGAAGTCGGTGCGCTGCTGCACACCACCGTCATCGAACACAGCTACATGCACTGCTGGCGCCACAAGACCCCGCTGATCTACCGCGCCACCGCGCAGTGGTTCATCGGCATGGACAAAGAGCCAACCAGCGGTGACACCCTGCGTGTGCGCTCGCTCAAAGCCATCGAAGACACCAAATTCGTTCCGGCCTGGGGCCAGGCGCGTCTGCACTCGATGATCGCCAACCGTCCGGACTGGTGCATCTCGCGTCAGCGCAACTGGGGCGTGCCGATCCCGTTCTTCCTCAACAAGGAAAGCGGCGAACTGCACCCACGCACCGTCGAGCTGATGGAAGAAGTGGCCAAGCGCGTTGAAGTCGAAGGTATCGAAGCCTGGTTCAAGATGGACGCTGCCGAGTTGCTCGGCGACGAAGCGCCGCTGTACGACAAGATCAGCGACACCCTCGACGTCTGGTTCGACTCGGGCACCACGCACTGGCACGTCCTGCGCGGTTCGCACCCGATGGGTCATGAGAGCGGCCCGCGCGCCGATCTGTACCTGGAAGGTTCCGACCAACACCGTGGCTGGTTCCACTCGTCGCTGCTGACCGGCTGCGCCATCGACAATCACGCGCCGTACCGCGAACTGCTGACCCACGGTTTCACCGTCGACGAAGCCGGTCGCAAGATGTCCAAGTCGCTGGGCAACGTGATCGCGCCGCAGAAAGTCAACGACACTCTGGGCGCCGACATCATGCGTCTGTGGGTTGCTTCGACTGACTACTCCGGTGAAATGGCGGTTTCCGATCAGATCCTGCAACGCAGTGCGGACGCTTATCGTCGTATCCGAAACACCGCGCGCTTCCTGCTTTCGAACCTGAGCGGTTTCAACCCGGCTACCGACATCCTGCCGGCCGAAGAAATGCTCGCGCTGGATCGTTGGGCGGTCGACCGCACCTTGCTGCTGCAACGCGAGCTGCAAGAGCACTACGGCGAATACCGTTTCTGGAACGTTTACTCGAAGATCCACAACTTCTGCGTGCAGGAGCTGGGCGGTTTCTACCTCGACATCATCAAGGACCGTCAGTACACCACTGGCGCCAACAGCAAGGCCCGCCGCTCGGCGCAAACCGCGCTGTTCCACATCTCCGAAGCGTTGGTGCGCTGGATCGCGCCGATCCTCGCCTTCACCGCCGACGAACTGTGGGAATACCTGCCGGGCGAGCGTAACGAATCGGTCATGCTCAACACCTGGTACGAAGGTCTGACCGAATTGCCGGCCGACGTTGAACTGGGCCGCGACTACTGGGAGCGCGTAATGGCGGTCAAAGTAGCGGTCAACAAAGAAATGGAAATCCAGCGCGCAGCGAAAGCTGTCGGTGGCAACCTGCAAGCCGAAGTGACGCTGTACGCCGAAGACGCCCTGAGCGCCGATCTGGCCAAGCTGAGCAACGAACTGCGCTTTGTGTTGATCACCTCGACGGCCAGCGTTGCACCGTTTGTACAGGCTCCGGCCGACGCGGTAGTGACTGAAGTCAGCGGCCTGAAGCTGAAGATCGTCAAATCGGCCTTCCCGAAATGCGCCCGTTGCTGGCACTGCCGTGAAGACGTCGGTGTGAACCCGGAGCATCCGGAAATCTGCGGTCGTTGCGTCGACAACATCAGCGGCGCTGGCGAGGTTCGTCACTATGCCTAATGCCGTTGGCCGTTTTGGACGGTTGAGCTGGCTGTGGTTGAGTTTGCTGGTTCTGGTCATCGACCAGGCCAGCAAGTTCTACTTCGAAGGCAGGCTCGAAATGTTCCAGCAGATCGTGATCATTCCTGATTACTTCAGCTGGACCCTGGCTTACAACACCGGCGCGGCGTTCAGCTTCCTGGCGGACAGCTCCGGCTGGCAGCGCTGGTTGTTCGCCCTGATCGCGATTGTGGTCAGTGCGGTGCTGGTGGTCTGGCTCAAGCGCCTGGGCCGCAACGAAACCTGGCTGGCCGTCGCTTTGGCGCTGGTGCTGGGCGGCGCGCTGGGCAATCTGTATGACCGCATTGCCTTGGGCCATGTGATCGATTTCATTCTGGTGCACTGGCAGAACCGCTGGTACTTCCCGGCGTTCAACTTCGCTGACAGCGCCATTACCGTTGGCGCGGTGATGTTGGCACTGGATATGTTCAAAAGTAAAAAGACCGGAGAAGCCGTTCATGACTGAACAGGTATTGGCTGAGCAACGCATCGGCCAGAACACGGAAGTCACTTTGCACTTTGCATTGCTCCTGGAGAACGGCGACACCGTCGACAGTACGTTCGACAAAGCCCCGGCGACCTTCAAGGTCGGCGACGGCAACCTGCTGCCGGGTTTCGAAGCGGCGCTGTTCGGCTTCAAGGCTGGCGACAAGCGTACGCTGACCGTCGAGCCGGAAAACGCCTTCGGCCAGCCGAACCCGCAGAACGTACAGATCATTCCGCGTTCGCAGTTCGTCGATATGGAGTTGTCACCGGGTTTGCTGGTGATCTTCAATGACGCGGCCAATACTGAGCTGCCGGGTGTGGTGAAAGAGTTCGATGACGCGCAAGTGACCATCGACTTCAACCATCCGCTGGCGGGCAAGACGCTGACCTTTGACGTGGAAATCATCAACGTTAAAGCGCTGTAACTGACTGTATAAGGTCAAATGTGGGAGCGAGCTTGCTCGCGAAACCGGTGTGTCAGCTAACAGAGATGTTGAAGGTGACGCCCCCTTCGCGAGTAAGCTCGCTCCTACAGTGGTTTTTCATTGTTTTCGCGCGCAAGACACGAGGCACAGCATGCAAATCAAACTCGCCAACCCCCGTGGCTTCTGCGCTGGCGTGGACCGGGCGATCGAAATCGTCAACCGCGCCCTGGAAGTCTTCGGGCCGCCGATCTACGTGCGTCACGAGGTGGTGCACAACAAGTTCGTCGTTGAAGACCTGCGCAGCCGCGGGGCGATCTTCGTCGAAGAGCTGGATCAGGTACCGGACGACGTTATCGTGATCTTCAGTGCTCACGGCGTATCCCAGGCCGTACGCACCGAAGCCGCCGGCCGTGGCCTGAAAGTGTTCGACGCCACCTGCCCGCTGGTGACCAAGGTGCACATTGAGGTGGCTAAATACAGCCGCGATGGCCGTGAGTGCATTCTGATCGGCCACGCCGGACACCCGGAAGTCGAAGGCACCATGGGCCAGTACGACGGCAGCAATGGCGGCGCGATTTACCTCGTCGAAGACGAGAAAGACGTCGCCGAGCTGCAGGTGCAGAACCCGGATAAACTGGCTTTCGTGACCCAGACCACGCTGTCGATGGACGACACCAGTCGCGTCATCGATGCGCTGCGCTCGCGCTTCCCGGCCATCGGCGGTCCGCGCAAGGACGACATCTGCTACGCCACGCAAAACCGTCAGGACGCGGTCAAGCAACTGGCCGACGAGTGCGATGTGGTGCTGGTAGTTGGCAGCCCGAACAGCTCCAACTCCAACCGTCTGCGTGAGCTTGCCGAGCGCATGGCCACACCGGCCTACCTGATTGACGGCGCGGAAGACCTGCAAAAGAGCTGGTTCGATGGCGTTGAGCGTATCGGCATCACCGCCGGTGCCTCCGCGCCGGAGGTACTGGTGCGTGGCGTGATTCAGCAACTGCAGGCTTGGGGTGCCACCGGTGCCGATGAGCTGGCTGGTCGCGAAGAGAACATCACGTTCTCGATGCCTAAAGAGCTGCGCGTGCGTTCGATCTGACGTTTTCGGTTTTTTGACACAGCGCCTGCTCAGTCTCTTGGCTGTTCAGGCGCACGCGTCCGGTCGCCGCCAGCACTATCTGGCGCTGGCTGACCGGCTCGCGAGCCGAACAGACATGTAATGTCCCTGCCTGAAATGCCCGTCCGGGCATCAGCGGTTGCCCCAGACTGCTGAAGCGTACATAACGACTCACCGACCAATTGCCGACGATCGGCACCTGCTTGTCGCTCGCACGCTCTTGCAGCAGCGGATTGCTGCTGTCCTTCGGCCCTTTGCCGCTGATATCCAGAATGATCCGCCAGCCCTGACTCCAGTCGCCGTTGATGCCATGAATCACCACGCTCTGATTGCGCGTGATGGCCAGTGTGCGGGCGTTGCGAAGGCCATCGAGCAGCGATTGCGCCGCTTGATCCCGATGGTTCGATTCTTTGAGCGTGGCAAACGCCGGACTGACCAGCAGCAGAACAATTGCGCCAATCGCCAGTCCCATAAGCAGTTCTATCAGGCTGAAACCCTGTTGCGGCATGAAAAATCCCTCCGTGGAGTGTGATGAACGGCGCGCTCCGTGCGCCGGGCATGGCAAATCAACCGACGCGGGCCGGTTGAATGTTCTAGCGTGTAGAAGCAGGTATAGCCGACGGCAACGGAGGGCATCGATGGATCTTCGTACAAAAGGTTTCACGCTGATCGAGTTGTTGGTTGCGATCGCGATCTTCGTGATTCTGATCACCCTGGCGGTGCCGGCATTCACCCGTTCGGTTCAGGGCAGCAAGGCCGACACCGAAATGGGCGACCTGCAGCGGGCGATCAATTTCGCCAGGCTCGAAGCCATCGACCGAGGCACTACCCTGCGTCTGCGCCCGACCGCCGGTGGCAGCGTCTGGACCAGTGAGTTGTCGGTTTACGACAGTACTGGCACTTCGGCCAATGTGTTGCGGGTTGTTCCCGCGATGAGCAGTGGCGCAACTCTGACGCTACCCTCAGGAGTGACCGCACTGGATTTCAATAACCTCGGTGGTCTGGCAGCGCCGTCGACGGCGGTGACCATCAGTTACACGTTGGGAACGCAAAGCAGGACGCTGAACGTGTGTTTGAACGGACGAATTCAATTGGGTGGAACTTGCGGATGAGGGTAGGGAGTCAACACGCACAGCAGGGCATGACGCTGATCGAGGTGCTGGTCGCGTTGCTGATACTGACGGTCGGGTTGCTGGGCGCGGCGGCCGTGCAACTGAATGCGCTGAAGTACACCGACAGCTCACGGATGACCAGTCAGGCCAGTTTCATCGCCTACGACATGATGGACCGCATCCGCGCCAACTCCGGCGCTGACTACACTGTCACACCGCCGACCTCGGGCAATCTGAGCGTTGCCCGCGATCAAGACCTCTACGACTTCTCCACCAATATCAGCAATTTCGGCGGGCCGACGGCCACCGGTAGCATCAGCCTCAATCAGCGCGTTTACACCATCACCATCAACTGGAGCGATGCGCGGGCAGCCAACACCGCCAGCGCTCAACGCAGTTTTGTCCTGAGCAGTCGCGCCGCAGTCGATCCGGTGGCCACACCATGAGGCGCCATCAACGTGGTTTCGGCCTGATCGAATTGCTCATCGCCCTGGCACTGGGCCTCATCGTGGTGCTGGGTGTGGTGCAGATTTTCATTGCAGCAAAAAATACCTATGTCAGCCAGAACAGTGCCGCAGCGATGCAGGAAGACGCGCGTTTTGTGTTGAGCAAAATGATTCAGGAAATTCGTATGGTGGGGATGTTCGGTTGTCTCGGCACCATCACGGATTCCAGTTCGGCGGGGGATTTCAACGCCGCACAGGTCATCCCGATCAGTTGGGATAATGCGAACCTTAAACTGACGCTGGTCACCGCCGATATCGGCAGCGGCGGGGGCACGCCAACCTGGACGGTGCTCTCCGACTGCCGCAATAGCGCAACGGCCTATACCGGCTTGCGCTCCCCGGCGAGCGGGCAAATCGCGTTCCCGATCCGGCGTCTGATCTACAGCTTCAGCAACAATCAGATTCTCATGGGCACCGGCAGCGGCACACCGACCCAGCAGGTGTTGGTGAACAATGTCAGTGCATTCAACGTGACGTTTGGTCTGGCCAGTTCGGCGACGGATGTGGCGGCCTCGACCTACAGCGCCAACCCCGCCGATCCGGCGCGCATTCGCAGTGTGCGGCTGAGCCTGACCCTCAACGATCCGAACAATCGGGTGCGCAATCAAACCTTCAACGTGGTTGCCGCTTTGCGCAACCGCTTGCAGTGAGGGCGCGCTGATGAGGATTTCTCTTCACTCCCGTCAGACTCAGCAAGGCATGGTGTTGCTGGTCAGTCTGGTATTCCTGCTGTTGTTGACCCTGATTGGTTTGTCGTCGATGCAAAGCGCCAACCTGCAGGAAAAAATGGCCGGCAGTGTGAGCCTGCGCAATCAGTCGTTCCAGACGGCCGAGGCGGCTCTGCGTGTTGGGGAGAGCGCTGTGCAACTGGACAGTTATTCGCTCGCCGTGTGCAGCGGCACCACCCAATGCGCACCGCCGGCGGAGTCGTCGGTGGTCAGTGCGGCGGGGTTCAACTCGACGTCCGGGGTGACCTGGATCGCCGCCGGCAATGGTTTCTATGGTGTGCAGAACATCGGCACCACACTGACTGCCGTCAACGTGCCGAGCAACACCTCTGCGACGTTGTATCGCGTCACCGCTGTCGGCATTGCCGGCAGCTCGCGCAGTGTGGTGGAGAGTGTCTATGCGAAGTATTGAACGCTGCACATCGCTGCTGCTCGGCCTGCTGCTGAGCTTGTATCTGGCGACGCCCGTCTATGCATTCACGCCCTCTGATTCGCCGCTGTTGAGTGCTGCAGCGGTGCCACCGAATGTGATGCTGCTGATCGATGATTCGGGGAGTATGAACAGCATCATTTACGCCGCCGGATTTGATCCGAACATCAACCGTGCACCCGCCCGGCAGTGCAATGCCTTCCTGGGATTGTGCTCTGCGCTCAATGCTCCGCAGATCACCGGCGACACGGTGTTTCTATCGAGCCTGCCGACCTCCGGGTGCTCGGGCGGCGCCTATGCGTTCTACAACAACAGCGTGGCGCCGTTATGCCTGAAGCTGCCCGACCCCGTAGGCAATGAGAACACCCGATATTCCGCCGATTACATTTCCTATATCGTCGGCCTGGCTACGAGCAACGGCACCCGTGACTTCACCACAGGGGCGATTCCCAACGATTACCGAATGAACGTTGCGCGTAACGTGTCGACGGCGCTGGTCACCAGCAATCGCACTTTGCGTATTGGTCTGTCGACTTTCAACCCGGTCACCAACAACGACTCTGGTAATGGCGGTTATATCGCCCGCTCGATCAGCGACTTGGCGCCGGTGTCCGGGAGCGTCACGCAGGCGCAGGCAGACACCAACTACAACGCGCTGATCTCATCGATCAATGGTTTGAGTGCCGTGGCCAACACGCCGTTGGCAGAAACCTACTATGAAATCACCCGCTACATGCGCGGTATGGCGCCTTACTACAACAGCACGCCCGCGACCTACACCAGTCCGATCCAGTACCGCTGCCAGAAAAATTATGGCGTGGTGATAACCGATGGCTTGCCGACCTTCGACCGTACCTTTTCGAGCAACGACCCATTGGGCGGCAGCCGGTTACCGAACTGGGACGGTGTCAGCAATGACGGCAACAACCTCTATGGCGACAAAGAAGGGGATACGCTGTATCTGGATGACATCGCCAAGTTCGCCTTCGATATCGACATGCGCTCGACCGGTACCGACGCGGCGGGCAAGAGTTGGAACGCGGTGGATTTTCCCAAGCAGAACATGAACACCTATACCGTGGGCTTCACCGCCGACAACGACATGCTCTCTGACGCGGCAAGTTACGGGCAAGGCCGGTACTATCAGGCCACCGACAGCACGGGTCTCAACAACGCGCTGTCCTCGGCATTGAGCGATATCACTTCCAAGGCCGGTTCCGGCGGGGCGGGCACCGTCAGTGGGACAACGATCAGCAGTGGCAGCAGCTTTTATCAGACCACTTACGATCCCAAGGACTGGCGCGGCACGATCAAGTCATTCGGCTTTACCTCGACCGGAACCGTTAATACATCGACAGCACTCTGGAACACTGACACGACAATCGTGCCAGGTGCGACCGCACCGACCTATCAGTCCTGGAACACCGCAAGCAACGCCGCTGTGACGCTGACCTACGGAAATTTTTCCGCCGCACAGCAGGCCACGCTGAATCAGGGCCTGCCCACCGGCATTACCGGGATTGACCTGGTGGAGTGGAGCAAGGGCATCAACAAAACCGGGCTCAAGTCACGCAGCGTGTTATTGGGCGACATCATCAATTCGCCATTGGTGCTGGCTTCACCTACCGATAAAACCGCCTCAGACCTGTCGGGCGATACCTCTTACACCTCCTACCTGACCACTAAAGCGGCGAACATGAATGCAAGCCTGGTGGTAAATGCCAACGACGGTTTCGTCAACGTGATCAACTCGGCCAACGGCACCCGGCGTTACGGTTATATGCCGTCGAGTGTATTGCCGTCGCTGCGGCTGATTGCCGATCCGAGCTACATCAACGGTGTCAGCCACAAGTTTCTGGTCGATGGCCCGGTCGGGGTTTATGACGCGCAATTCAACAGCGCTTGGAAAACCTTGGCCATCGGCGGCACCGGCGCCGGCGGTAAGACGTTCTATGCGCTGCAACTGTTCGACGCTTCGGCTGGCAACGTAATGCGTGCGCTGTGGGAAGTGAGTGGGCCAACGACTGCGAACACCGCCAATGTTTTCAATGATCTGGGTTATGCCTACGCCCGGCCGGAAGTGGCACGCTTGGCCGATGGTCGCTGGGCGGCGTTCATTTCCAACGGTTACGGCAGCAACTCCGGCGTGGCGGCGTTGTATGTGCTGGACGTACGCGATGGTTCGCTGATCAAGAAAATCGTAATCGACAGTTCGGAAACCACTAACGGTCTGTCGTCGGTGAAGCTCAAGGTCAATTCGCAAAATGTGGTGCAGGCTGCCTATGGCGGTGACTTGCGAGGGCGCTTGTGGAAGTTCGACCTCAGTGCTACTGCGCCTGAAAGCTGGGGCGTGGCGTTTTCCGGCAAGCCGCTGTTCACCACGGCAGGCGGCGCGAGTCAGCCGATCACCGCGCAACCATTGCTGGCGGACAATTCATTGGGTGGCAAACAGATTTTCGTCGGTACCGGTAAATTCAACGAAACTGCAGACAAGGCCAACAAGGATTTGCAGGCGTTTTACTCGGTGTGGGATGCCGATGGGGGCTCGGGACAGCTCACGGTCAGCAGTTTGCAGGCGCAGGCGATAACCGGTTCATTCTCCGGCAGCTCCGGGCAATTCCTGACCACAACTCAAAATGAGACGACTTATCCGGGGGAGAAGGGCTGGTATCTTCCGCTGGTGTACAACAACGTGCTGACTGGCGAGCGGGTGATCAATCAGGCGAGTATCGTGCTGGGCCGTATTGTCTTTACCACGGCGAGTGTTGATACCACTGATCCCTGTGCGAGTTTTGGTACCGGCAAACTGGTCGAACTGGATGCGTTCAGCGGTAAGATGCTCAATTACGCCGTGCTGGACACCAGCTCTGACGGTTTGGTCGACAGCAATGACTCGATCTCCAGCGGAGTGATATTCACCGGTGGCATTCCGACCCTGAACTTCGTCTCCAGCGATGGCAAGCGCAAGGGGACGACCGACACCAGTGGCACCATCACGATCATTGTGGAGAAGGGCGGCGGCGGCAGTCGTCGTATCATGTGGCGGCAAATACAGTAAGTGAGAGTTTGAGGCATGCGCAGATTCAACCGAGGTTTCACCCTGATCGAAATCATGATCGTGATTGCGATCATCGGTATCGTCATCACCATCGCCGCACCGAGCTATACCGAATACGTAAAAAAAGGCCGCCGCGCTGAAGTGGTGGGATTGCTCTCGGAGCAGGCGCAAACCCTCGAGCGTTTCTACACCAAGAACAATGTCTATACCGGCATCACCGGACTCAGCACGGGCAATGATTTCTACACCATCACCCCGACCATCGCTGACCAGACCTTCCTGCTGACCGCTACCCGTAAAACGGGCACCTCCATGGCCACCGACAAGTGCGGGGATTTCACCCTGACCAACACCGGTGTCCGCAGCATGAACAACGCGACCACCGGGCTGACCACCAAGGATTGCTGGGGCCGCTGAGGCGCTTTCTTTCGGGTGCCATTTGCGCCCACTGTCTTATTTACGGTTGGATCAAACATGACCAGGCAACAGCAAGTGGTGATTGTCGGTGGCGGAGTGATTGGCCTGCTGACCGCCTACAATCTCGCCTCCGAAGTGCGCAGTGTGGTGCTGCTCGATCGTTCGAACCTCGGCCAGGAATCGTCTTGGGCCGGCGGCGGTATCGTTTCGCCGTTGTATCCGTGGCGTTATAGCCCGGCGGTCACGGCGCTAGCGCACTGGTCGCAGGACTTTTATCCACAGCTCGGCGAGCGATTGTTCGCTGACACTGGAGTGGATCCTGAAGTGCACACCACCGGCCTGTACTGGCTGGATCTGGACGATGAAGCCGAAGCACTGGCCTGGGCCGAGCGGGAGAACCGTCCGCTGAGGGCTGTGGATATCTCGGCTGCACATGATGCGGTGCCGGTGCTTGGTGGCGGTTTCTCGCGGGCGATCTACATGGCCGATGTCGCCAACGTGCGCAATCCGCGCCTGGTGAAATCGTTGAAAGCGGCGCTGCAAGCGATGCCGAACGTGACGATTCACGAACAGTGCGAAGTCAGCGGGTTTGTCCGCGAGGGTGAGCAGGTTGTTGGCGTCGAGACGTCGAAGGGCGTGATCAAGGGTGATCAGGTCGTGCTGACTGCTGGGGCGTGGAGCGGTGATCTGCTCAAGACGCTGAATCTGACGCTGCGTGTTGAACCGGTCAAAGGGCAGATGATTCTCTACAAGTGCGCAGCGGACTTTTTGCCGAGCATGGTATTGGCCAAGGGCCGTTATGCGATTCCGCGTCGCGACGGCCATATCCTGATCGGCAGCACGCTGGAGCACGAGGGCTACGACAAGACGCCGACCGAGGTGGCGCTGGAAAGCCTCAAGGCTTCGGCAGTGGAGTTGCTGCCGGCGCTGGCGGATGCCGAAGTGGTCGGGCACTGGGCGGGGTTGCGTCCGGGTTCGCCGGAGGGGATTCCCTACATTGGCCGGGTGCCGGGGTTTGACGGGTTGTGGTTGAACTGCGGGCATTACCGCAATGGACTGGTGCTGGCGCCGGCGTCGTGTCAGTTGTTTGCCGATGTGATGCTGGGAAGGACGCCGATTATTGATCCGGCGCCGTATGCGCCCGAGGGCCGGATCTAGTCAGATATATCTGTTGAGCCTGGCAGATCGCTTTCGCGAGCAGGCTCGCTCCCACACTGGATTTTGTGACCGACAAAGATCAACTGTGGGAGTGAGCCTGCTCGCGAAGGGGCCCTCAATCCAGGCCCAGTTTCTTCAGCCGATAGCGCATCGAACGAAACGAAAGACTCAACCGCTGCGCCGCCGCCGTGCGATTCCAGCGCGTTTCTTCCAGCGCCTGCAAGATCAGCTTCCGCTCGACGTTCTCCAGATAATCTTCCAGATTGTCGATCTGGGTCAGATCGGCAATACCGCCATCTGCCGCGCAGTTGCCTTCGCTCAGACGTAAGTCTTCAGCCTCGATCGTGCGGTTTTCACACAAGGTGTGCGCCCGTTCGAGAACGTTCTCCAACTCCCGCACATTCCCCGGAAACCGGTAATTCTTCAGCGCTTCCAACGCCTGCGGATGCAAGCGTGCTGCCGGCTGGCCGGTGTCCTTGGCCAAACGCTTGAGCATACTGGCCGCCAGCACTTCAATATCATCACGCCTTTCGCGCAGGGACGGCACGCGCAGTTCGATCACGTTCAAGCGATAATACAGATCCTGACGGAAGCGTTCGGCCGCCACCTCCGCGTCGAGATCCTTGTGCGTGGCGCAGAGAATCCGCACATCGACCACGCTTTCCTGCTGGCCGCCGACACTGCGCACGGCTTTTTCCTGAATCGCCCGCAGCAGTTTGACTTGCATCGACAACGGCAAGTCCGCCACTTCATCGAGAAACAACGTACCGCCATGGGCTGCCTGAAACAACCCGGGCTTGTCCTCGACCGCGCCGGTGAAACTGCCTTTGCGATGTCCGAAGAATTCGCTTTCCATCAGCTCGGAAGGAATTGCCCCACAGTTCACCGGCACGAACGGCTGGCCGGCGCGCGGCCCTTGTTCATGGATCAGCCGCGCGACCAGTTCCTTGCCGCTGCCCGACTCGCCACTGATGTACACCGGCGCCTGACTGCGAGCGAGTTTGTCGATTTGCTTGCGCAGAATGCGCATCGGTGGCGAATCGCCGAGCAAGCGCCGATCAATGGAGGTAAAGCTGCCTCCCGCCGCCGGCATACGCAGGGCTGTGCCGACCAGTTCGCGCAGGCGCGTAAGGTCGACCGGTTTGGTCAGGAAGTCGAAAGCACCTGCTTTCAAAGCGTTGATGGCCGTTTCCAGGCTGCCATAAGCGGTGATCATCGCCACCGGCAGTTGTGGATAACGTTGCTGAATGTGCTGCACCAGCTCCAGCCCCGTACCGTCGGGCAGGCGCATGTCGGTCAGGCACAGATCGAAACTCTCGCGGTTCAGCAGCGCCTGGGCTTCAGCCAGATTGCGTGCGCTGTAGGTGTCGAGCTTCATCCGTCCCAGGGTGATTTCCAGGAGTTCGCGGATATCCGGTTCGTCGTCGACGATGAGGATTTTTTGCCGTGGGCTCGTATTCAACTTTGTTTCCGTCCGTGAGCAAAGGTGATGCGAAAGCAACCGCCGCCTTGGCGTGACTGAAAGTCTAGGCGCGCTTGGTTGCTTTCGCACAGCTCACGGGACAGATAAAGCCCAAGGCCGGTGCCCTGGCTGCTGGTGGTGAAGAAGGGTTCGAACAGATGTGTCTGTTCATCGGCAGGCACGCCGGGGCCGTTGTCCTGCACTTCGAGGACCGCCAACTGGCTGTCGGGATCACTGAACAACGAGAGCCAGACTTCGGCCTGATCATGCAGCAGGGCGCTGTGGCGCCAGCCATTGCGTAACAGATTGTCGAGAATTTGCGTGAGCTGGTTCGGGTCCATCAGCGTGGTGAAATCTCCCGAATTGATCCGCAGGTGAATCTGCTGGCGTTCGCTGGCCTGTTCACGACTTTCGACAACGAAGTTTTCCAGCCATGGCTTGAGATCCAGGCGTTGCGGCGCGCTTTGCTGGCGGCGAGACAGTTGCAGGACGTTTTCGATGACTCGGTTCATGCGCTGGGAGTGGTCTTGAATGATCTGCGTCAGACGCCGATCCGCGCTATCGAGTTCCTCGGACTCAGCCAATAGCTGTGCGGCGTGACTGATGGCGCCCAACGGATTGCGGATCTCGTGGGCGATGCCGGCGGTCAAGCGTCCGAGTGCGGCGAGCTTAAGTTGCTGGGCTTGCTGGGCAATTTGCGCGAGGTCTTCGAGAAATACCAGGGTTTGCTGGTGGGGGCTTTGTTCGAGGGCAATGAAGCTCGGTTGCAGTTCCAGGCCGTTGCCGGGGATTTTCAGGCTCTGCGGGCGCAAGGTCGGGTTGTTCAGCCACAGTTGCAGGCGATCGACCAGCGCCTTGGAATAGTCATCGATCAAATGCCCCTGAAGGTGCGACTGCGCAAGCAGGGTTTGCGCGCTGTGATTGGCCAGTTGCACTCGCCGCGCCTCGTCGAGCACCAGAATGCCGGTGCGCATGCGTTGCAGGATCAGCGCGTTGAGGGCTTCGAGGCTGACCACTTCACTGGCACGTTGCTCGGCAAGGGTTTCGCTGACTTCGAGGCGGCGGATCAGTCCCTGCACCAGCAACGACGCGGCAAAGCACAGCGCACCGAGGGTGCCGGCCTGCAAGTATTCATTGGCGCTAAGGGGATGGTTGAAGCCGAGCAGGAAGCTCGAGCCGACGATGCCCAGCGCACCGATGGCGGCGATCAATAGCCCGATGCGCCGCCGTAGCAGGGTGTTGCTGATCGCCACCGAGACAATCAGCAAATTGCCCAGCGCACTACCGACGCCGCCCGCAGCAAAGAACAAACCGCATAAAAGCAGGACATCGACGAGGGCCAGACTGAACAGCTGCGCTGGCCGTCGGGTGTTCTCAAGGAACACCACCAACAGAATGTTGAGGATCAGATACAGCCAACTGCCAGCGCGCAGCAATTCGTCGTTGGCCGACGTCAGCAGGCGGTTGTCCATGTTGCTGGAGATCAGCAGCACCAGCGTGATGCCGATACTCAAGCGGTAGAGATGATAAAGGCGCAGCAGGCGCTGCGCCTGTTTGCTGTCGGCGTGGGTGGCCTCAGCGATCACGGGTACCCGGGCCTTGCTCAAGGTGAGCCTGGCTGCAATACCACTGTTGTTGCACGCTCAGCGCGCGGTCGCGCGGCAGATGCACGCCGCAATGGGCGCAACGCACCATCGGTGGGGCGTCCTGTTCGCGAGGGGCACGGTTGGATTGGTTGGACGCGGCAGGCGCCTTGAATTTACGCCACAACCATATCGCGGCAAAAATCACGACGATCCAGAACAATAAACGAAGCATGATGAGCGGCTTTCCGACTGATGATCCGGCAGTTTAGCCAAGCTCCCGACAAGCGCACAGCCTATTAACGCGCGGCAATAAAAAAGGGAGATCCGCAGATCTCCCTTTTCGGTGCAAACGGTGTGATCAGTCGAACACGCCGAAAGTCATGTAGCTGAACCACGAGCGGTCGGTGTTGCTCGACTCAGGCTCTGGCTCTTCGATCACGTCGCCGTTTTCGTCTTTAGGCTTGAGCTCGTTCGGAATCGCGTCTTTCGCGTCCTGGAACTGCTTCTGCACGTCCTGGTTGGCGCGGGTTTCTCCCGGCGGCAGCGGTGGACGCGACTCGATCAGACCCAAAGTCGCCTTGCTCAGGAACGAACGGTTGTCGGCTTCGGCAACCCGTGGCACGAACTGGCCGTCTTGCAGGCTCGGGTGGTTCGGGTAGTTGAGCTTCAGGGTTTCCAGACTGGTGGCTGCCAGGTCGTCCAGGTGCAGACGCTGGTAAGCTTCAGTCATCACCGCCAGGCCGTCGCCGACCGATGGGGTTTCCTGGAAGTTTTCCACTACATAGCGACCACGGTTGGCAGCGGCTACGTAAGCCTGACGGGTCAGGTAGTAGTCGGCCACGTGGATTTCGTAGGCGGCCAGCAGGTTGCGCAGATAAATCATGCGCTGCTTGGCGTCCGGCGCGTAGCGGCTGTTCGGGTAGCGGCTGGTCAGCTGGGCGAACTCGTTGTACGAGTCGCGCGCGGCGCCCGGGTCACGCTTGGTCATGTCCAGCGGCAGGAAGCGCGCCAGCAGGCCGACGTCCTGGTCGAACGAGGTCAGACCTTTCAAGTAGTACGCGTAATCCACGTTCGGATGCTGCGGGTGCAAACGAATGAAACGCTCGGCAGCGGATTTTGCTGCTTCCGGCTCGGCGTTCTTATAGTTGGCGTAGATGAGCTCCAGCTGTGCCTGATCGGCGTAGCGACCGAACGGATAACGCGACTCCAGAGCCTTCAGCTTGGCTGTGGCGCTGGTGTAGCTGTTGTTGTCCAGGTCAGTCTGAGCCTGCTGATACAGCTCGGCTTCGCTGAGGTTTTCGTCTACGACTTCCTTCGATGAGCAAGCAGCGGTCAATGCGAGGATGGCGATCAGCAGCAGGTGTTTCACTTGCATGGCGGCTTGCGTCCCTATGACGGCCGCTGTCTTGGGCGGGGCCGTCCTGTTATGATGAGCGCCCCGTTGAAAAGCCTCGGGGCAAAAGACGCCGTATTTAACCACAAGCGCGCAGCCGAAACCAAAAGCTGTGCCGACGCACAGTCAGAGCATGTCCGATAAAATTGAACTTCGCGCAGAGGTGCCGTCCGAATTGGGCGGCCAACGCCTCGATCAAGTCGCTGCCCAACTCTTCGCTGAGCACTCTCGCTCGCGCCTTTCCGCCTGGATCAAAGAAGGTCGCCTGACTGTGGACGGGGCGGTCATCCGCCCTCGCGACATCGTGCACGGCGGTGCCATCCTTGAACTGACTGCCGAGCAGGAAGCCCAGGGCGAATGGATCGCCCAGGACATCGAACTCGACATCGTCTATGAAGACGACGACATTCTGGTGATCAACAAGCCTGCGGGCCTGGTGGTGCACCCGGCTGCCGGTCACGCCGATGGCACCTTGCTCAACGCCTTGCTGCACCACGTGCCGGACATCATCAATGTCCCGCGCGCCGGTATCGTGCATCGTCTGGACAAGGACACCACCGGTCTGATGGTGGTGGCCAAGACCATTCAGGCGCAGACCAAGCTGGTGACGCAACTGCAGAGTCGCAGCGTCAGCCGCATCTATGAGTGCATCGTGATCGGTGTAGTCACCGCTGGGGGCAAGATCAACGCCCCGATCGGTCGCCACGGCCAGCAGCGCCAGCGCATGGCGGTGATGGAGGGCGGCAAGCCTGCCGTCAGTCACTACCGTGTGCTGGAGCGCTTCCGCTCGCACACCCACGTACGGGTGAAGCTGGAAACCGGTCGTACTCACCAGATTCGCGTACACATGTCGCACATCAACTTTCCGTTGGTCGGCGATCCGGCGTATGGCGGCCGTTTCCGCATTCCGCCAGCGGCTAACCCGACGATGGTTGAATCCCTCAAGCATTTCCCGCGTCAGGCCCTGCACGCGCGCTTCCTTGAGCTGGATCATCCGACGACCGGTGAGCGCATGAGCTGGGAGTCACCGCTGCCGGAAGATTTCGTCTGGCTGCTGACCCTGCTCAAACAGGATCGCGAGGCCTTCGTCGGATGAACTGGCTGACGCCGGACTGGCCTGCGCCGGCCAGCGTCAAAGCCTGCGTCAGCACCCGCGAGGGTGGCGTCAGCGAGGCGCCGTTCGACAGCCTCAATCTAGGCGATCATGTCGATGATCGTCCTGAGGCTGTGGCCGAGAACCGTCGGCGCCTCACCGATCACTTCTCTATACAGCCTGCCTGGTTGCAGCAAGTGCACGGAATTGCCGTGGCGCATGCGGATCCGGGCATTGTTGCGACCGCAGACGCCAGCTGGACAGCAACGCCGGGTATCGCCTGCGCGGCGATGACGGCGGATTGTCTGCCGGCATTGTTCTGCGATCGTGCCGGCACTCGTGTAGCGGCGGCTCATGCCGGTTGGCGGGGTCTGGCGGCGGGTGTGCTGGAAGCTACCCTCGACAGTCTCGATGTTCCGGCCGCAGAAGTGCTGGTCTGGCTCGGCCCTGCTATTGGCCCCAAAGCCTTTGAAGTTGGCCCGGAAGTGCGGGAAGTCTTCATCAATCAATTGCCGGAAGCGGCACAAGCCTTCGTGCCGAGCGACAATGCCGGCAAGTTCATGGCTGACATCTATCTGCTCGCGCGTCTGCGTCTGGCTGAGCGGGGTGTCACAGCTGTTTATGGTGGCGGTTTCTGCACCGTGACCGATCCACGCTTCTTCTCCTATCGCCGTGCGTCGCGCACTGGCCGCTTTGCCTCCCTCGTTTGGCTCACCCGCTAGACTTGCCTGACCTGAATCAACCCTCTGACGCTTGAATCTTGCAGAATCGACCGCATCTACAGTGGTATCTGGCAGGTTTCTTTATTCAGGATGGTTTTTAGGTCCGGCCTGCTCAAAAGGAAGGTGACTTATGCGAATAGACCGTTTAACCAGCAAGTTACAGTTGGCCTTGTCCGACGCTCAGTCGTTGGCAGTCGGCCACGATCATCCGGCGATTGAGCCGGCGCACTTGATGCAAGCCATGCTTGAGCAGCAGGGTGGTTCGATCAAGCCTCTGCTGATGCAGGTGGGCTTCGACGTCAACAGCTTGCGTAAAGAGCTGACCAAAGAGCTCGACCAATTACCGAAAATCCAGAACCCGACCGGCGACGTCAACATGTCGCAGGATCTGGCGCGCCTGCTCAATCAGGCTGACCGTCTGGCCCAGCAGAAGGGCGACCAGTTCATCTCCAGCGAACTGGTGCTGCTCGCCGCAATGGACGAGAACAGCAAGCTCGGCAAGTTGCTGCTCGGCCAAGGCGTGAGCAAGAAGGCCCTGGAAAACGCGATCAACAACCTGCGTGGCGGCGAAGCGGTAAACGACGCCAACCACGAAGAGTCGCGGCAGGCGCTGGATAAATACACCGTCGACCTGACCAAGCGCGCCGAAGACGGCAAGCTTGACCCGGTGATTGGCCGTGACGACGAAATTCGTCGCACCATTCAGGTTCTGCAACGCCGCACCAAGAACAACCCGGTGCTGATCGGTGAGCCTGGTGTGGGTAAAACCGCGATTGCCGAAGGTCTGGCCCAGCGCATCATCAACGGCGAAGTCCCGGACGGCCTTAAAGGCAAGCGTCTGCTCTCGCTGGACATGGGCGCGCTGATTGCCGGTGCCAAGTATCGCGGTGAGTTCGAAGAGCGCCTGAAATCGTTGCTCAACGAACTGTCGAAGCAGGAAGGGCAGATCATTCTGTTCATCGACGAACTGCATACCATGGTCGGCGCCGGTAAAGGCGAAGGCTCGATGGATGCCGGCAACATGCTCAAGCCTGCGCTGGCTCGCGGTGAGTTGCACTGCGTTGGCGCGACCACGCTCAACGAGTACCGCCAATATATAGAGAAGGATGCGGCCCTCGAGCGACGCTTCCAGAAAGTTCTGGTGGATGAGCCGAGCGAAGAAGACACCATTGCCATCCTGCGTGGCCTTAAAGAGCGTTACGAGGTTCACCACAAGGTGGCAATCACCGACGGTGCGATCATTGCTGCTGCCAAGCTCAGCCATCGCTACATCACTGACCGGCAGTTACCGGACAAGGCCATCGATCTGATCGACGAGGCCGCCAGCCGCATCCGCATGGAAATCGACTCCAAGCCGGAAGTGCTCGATCGTCTGGAACGTCGCCTGATTCAGTTGAAGGTGGAATCCCAGGCGCTGAAGAAAGAAAGCGACGAAGCGGCGATGAAACGTCTGGAGAAACTCCAGGAAGAAATCGTCCGCCTCGAACGCGAGTATTCCGATCTGGAAGAAATCTGGAACTCGGAAAAAGCCGAGGTGCAGGGTTCTGCGCAGATTCAGCAGAAGATCGAGCAGTCGCGGCAGGAACTGGAAGCCGCGCGCCGTAAAGGTGACCTCAACCGTATGGCTGAATTGCAGTACGGGGTGATCCCGGATCTGGAACGCAGCCTGCAAATGGTCGACCAGCACGGCAAGAGCGAGAACCAGTTGCTGCGCAGCAAGGTGACTGAAGAAGAAATCGCTGAAGTTGTGTCGAAGTGGACCGGCATCCCGGTGTCGAAAATGCTCGAAGGCGAGCGCGACAAGCTGATGAAGATGGAAAGCCTGTTGCACAAACGGGTGATCGGTCAGGAAGAGGCCGTGGTCGCTGTGGCCAACGCGGTACGACGTTCACGTGCCGGGTTGTCCGACCCGAATCGTCCAAGCGGCTCGTTCATGTTCCTCGGCCCGACCGGTGTCGGTAAAACCGAGCTGTGCAAGGCGCTGGCCGAATTCCTCTTTGATACGGAAGAGGCGATGGTGCGGATCGACATGTCCGAGTTCATGGAGAAACATTCCGTGGCTCGCCTGATCGGTGCACCACCGGGATACGTCGGCTACGAAGAGGGTGGTTACCTGACTGAGGCGGTGCGTCGCAAGCCTTATTCGGTGATCCTGCTGGACGAAGTCGAGAAGGCGCACCCGGATGTGTTCAACATCTTGCTGCAAGTGCTCGAGGATGGTCGCCTGACCGACAGCCATGGCCGTACGGTGGATTTCCGCAACACCGTGATCGTCATGACTTCGAACCTGGGGTCGGTACAGATCCAGGAACTGGTCGGTGATCGTGAGGCTCAACGTGCTGCAGTCATGGATGCGCTGACGTCGCACTTCCGTCCGGAGTTCATCAACCGGGTCGACGAAGTGGTGATCTTCGAGCCTTTGGCGCGGGATCAGATCGCGGGCATTACCGAGATTCAGTTGGGCCGTCTGCGCAGCCGTCTGGCCGAGCGCGAGCTGAAGCTGGAACTCAGTCCAGAGACGATGGATAAGCTGATCGCCGTTGGCTACGACCCGGTGTATGGCGCACGTCCTTTGAAACGGGCAATTCAGCGCTGGATCGAAAACCCGCTGGCGCAGTTGATCCTCTCGGGTCACTTCATGCCGGGCGACACGGCAACCGGCACTGTCGAGAACGACGAAATCGTTTTCAACTAAGCCTGAGCGCCAATGAAAAAAGGAGGGCCCCACATTGTGGGGCCTTTTTTTTCGTTAGGCTGTTGAACTCAAAGGAAAAGGCTTGTAAAGTGCGCCCCGCAGTCAGTCGCCAAGACGGTCTCAGCTCACTGAGTTGAAATCTGAAATAAGTTGCAAATCATTAACTTGAAAGCAATTTAGGGGGTTGACAGAGGTGTTCTAGGTTGTAGAATAGCGCGCCTCAGACACACGAACGCAGCGATGCGAACGAGTGGCTAGATGCAGTAAGTTTCACCGTTGTAAATTGAAATATGTAGTTCCGTGATAGCTCAGTCGGTAGAGCAAATGACTGTTAATCATTGGGTCCCAGGTTCGAGTCCTGGTCACGGAGCCAATTTCAAGCCGGGGTATAGCGCAGTCCGGTAGCGCGCCTGCTTTGGGAGCAGGATGTCAGGAGTTCGAATCCCCTTACCCCGACCATTTTTGGGTCGTTAGCTCAGTTGGTAGAGCAGTTGGCTTTTAACCAATTGGTCGTAGGTTCGAATCCCACACGACCCACCATTTTTGAAACCAGTTTGCGCTGGGATCGAATCTTAAGATCAGAGGCCAAAAGCGCTGATCGAAGAAGGCGATCTTTGAAAGGTCGCCTTTTTTTTACCGGGGTATAGCGCAGTCCGGTAGCGCGCCTGCTTTGGGAGCAGGATGTCAGGAGTTCGAATCCCCTTACCCCGACCATATTAAAAATCCTCGTATCGAAAGATACGGGGATTTTTTTTGTCCGACAAAAACTCATTTCCCCTTCAAGTCATCATACAACCTGCCGATAGCCCGCTAACACGAGGGGACTGCCATGGCTTTCGCCCCTTGAATCTGGCCAATACAAGAATAAGGGCGTTCGTCATGTTGCTTCGTCAGTTGAATATTGCTCCCCGGGCGGCCCTGGGGTTCGCCCTGATCGCGGTGTTGGTGGCCTTGCTCGGCGTGTTTGCGCTCGGGCAGATGTCGAGTATTCGCGACAGTGAAGTCGCGGTGGAAAATCAGTGGCTGCCGAGCATTCGTGGCGGCGACGAGATTCGCGAGATCATGCTGCGCATCCGCACCATCTCGCTGCGCATGGCGCTGGATCAGGATCCGGCCAACATTGCGACTTACCGCAGCCAGATGGACACCCGCGACAAGGAGCTGAGCGAGAAAATCGCCGCCTACGACAAACTGGTCAACACCCCGGAAGGCCAGCAGCTGTATGACCAATTCAAAAAGACCTTCGCCGCGTATCGCAGCGGTATCGCTCAATCCTTCGCCCTCGCCGAGCAAGGCAAGCGTGATGAATTGACCAAATTGTTGCTGGTCGACATGAAAACCGTCGTCGATGGCTCCGGCAAGCAACTCAACGACCTGGCGGATTTGTTCGCCAAACAGGTCGCCGCCGAAAGCCAGAAGTCCGCTGCGCACTACGAAAACTCGCGCACGATTGTCAGTTTGTTTATTGCGTTGGCCGCGCTGGCCACGGTGGCGCTGGCGATGATGCTCACCCGCAGTATCGTTCGTCCGCTCAGCAGCGCCGTGAACGCAGCAGAAAGTGTCGCGCAGGGGGATCTGACCCGGCCAATCGAAACCCATGGCAACGATGAAGTCAGTCGCTTGCTCAAAGCCTTGGCAACCATGCAGCAAAACCTGCGCGAGACGCTGCAAGGCATCAGCGGTTCGGCCACACAACTGGCGACCGCTGCCGATGAACTCAATGCGGTAACTCTCGACAGCACCCAGGGGCTGCAACAACAGAACAACGAAATTGAACAAGCCGCTACGGCCGTCAACCAGATGACGGCCGCAGTGGAAGAGGTCGCACGCAATGCGGTGTCGACGTCTGACGCGACCCGTCAATCCAGCGAGTCGGCGCATCTGGGCCAGGTGCGGGTCAGTGAGACCGCCACGGCCATCAATGCACTGGCCAGCGATGTGCAACAGACCGGTGAGTTGGTGCAATCACTGGCCAATCAATCGCAGGACATCGGCAAGGTGCTGGACGTGATTCGGGCGATTGCCGAGCAGACCAATTTATTGGCGCTCAACGCGGCGATTGAGGCGGCACGCGCCGGGGAGAGCGGGCGAGGCTTTGCCGTAGTCGCCGATGAAGTACGCGCGCTGGCCTATCGCACGCAGCAATCGACGCAGGAGATCGAGCAGATGGTCCAGGGCATGCGCAGCGGTTCGAGCCTGGCGCTGGATTCGATGCAGGCCAGTACCGCGCGGGCGACGACCACACTGGCCTTGGCTGAGCGTGCCGGTGAGGCGCTGCAAACCATTACCGCGTCGGTGCATGAGATCCATGAACGCAATCTGGTGATCGCCAGCGCAGCTGAAGAACAAGCGCAAGTAGCCCGGGAAGTGGATCGCAACCTGGTGAATATTCGTGATTTATCGGTACGTTCTGCCGCAGGCGCTGACCAGACCAGCGCGTCCAGCCATGAGTTATCGCAATTGGCCAATGCCTTGCAGGGCATGGTACGGCGCTTCCAGTTGTAAACGGGCAGACGTGAAAATGCCGCGTTTCTCTCAGGAGAAGCGCGGCTTGTTTTTTATTGTCGATCAGGCGCCGTCTTGGTCTTTCAGGTGTTCGAACAGACCTTTTGGCATCTTCTTGCCATTGGCTTCAAAGTTGGCCTTCACGTTGTTGTAGGCCTCTTGCTCGTCGATGAAACCGTCATGGTTGGTGTCGATCTTGTCGAAGTCGGACTTCGGCGCGACTTTCAGAAATTCGGCGCGCGAGACCTTGCCGTCACCATCGCTGTCAGTCTTGGCCATCGAAGCATCGCCACATTTGCCTTCACCGCATTTGCCTTCCGGCGCTTTCACCGAGGTTTCCGCCGACGCAACCATGTAGCCCTGCGCCAGTGGTTGAGCGGCAAACACCGAACCGGACAACATCAGGCCGCCCGCCAGCGCGGCGCTGATCAGGCCAATGGATTTTTTACCGAGGGTCGAAGTACGGGACATTTACATTCTCCTGGGCTGCACTGCGCAACCACACGTTAAGGACGATTGCCTGAGCAGGTGTTGCTCGGGTGTGGCCATTAAGCGGTAGCGGTGTATCGCGACTGTGTCGCGGAGCGGGGGAGTTTGTAAGCGAAGGAGGGAAAAGCGGGGCGGGGATACAGTAAGAAACAGATCTTTCGATCAACACAAAACATTGTGGGAGCGAGCCTGCTCCGGGCGGCGATCCGACGAAGAGGTTGTATCAGTCGACATTTTTGTCGTTTGACACACCGCATTCGTCGGATCGCCGCCCGGAGCCGGCTCGCTCCCACAGGTTTTTTAGTGCAGTTTCAGACGCGGTTCAGTACCACGACCAATCTTGCTGCCCAGCATCAGCATCGCTGTGCGGAATGGCCCGTACAGCGCCATCTGGTGCATGCGATACAGCGACACGTAAAACATCCGCGCCAGCCAGCCTTCGAGCATCACGCTGCCGGTCAGGTTGCCCATCAAGTTACCCACCGCCGAAAAGCGCGACAGCGAGATCAGCGAGCCGTAGTCGGTGTACTTGTACTCCGGCAAGGTCTTGCCTTCGATGCGCAGTTTCAGCGATTTGGCCAACAGCGACGCCTGTTGGTGTGCGGCTTGGGCACGCGGCGGCACATTGCGATCGGTACCCGATTGCGGGCACGCGGCGCAGTCACCGAAAGCAAAGATGTTCTCGTCGCGGGTGGTTTGCAGCGTCGGCAGCACTTGCAGTTGATTGATGCGGTTGGTTTCCAGGCCGTCGATGTCCTTGAGGAAACCCGGCGCGCGAATGCCCGCTGCCCAGACTTTCAGGCTGGCCTTGATCTCGTTGCCATCGGCGGTGACCAGGCTGTCGGCGGTTACTTCGCTGACCGAAGCGTTGGTCATCACGTTGACCCCGAGCTTTTCCAGGGTTTTGTGCACTGGCCCGCTGATACGCTCTGGCAGGGCAGGCAGTACCCGTGGACCGGCTTCGATCAGGGTGATGTGCATGTTTTCCGGTTTGATCCGGTCCAGGCCATAAGCCGCCAGTTCATGGGCGGCGTTGTGCAGTTCTGCCGCCAGTTCAACGCCTGTGGCGCCGGCACCGACAATCGCCACGCTGATCTGCTCGACCACATCGGTTTGCCCGGCGTGTGCACGCAGATAGTGATTAAGCAGTTGCTGATGGAAGCGCTCGGCCTGTTTGCGGGTGTCGAGGAACAGGCAGTGCTGCGCCGCGCCCTGAGTGCCGAAGTCGTTGGTGGTGCTGCCGACGCTGATCACCAGTGAGTCGTATTGCACTTCACGTGCAGGAACCAGTTCTACGCCGTTTTCGTCGTAGGTGGCGGCCAACTGGATTTTCTTCTGTGCGCGATCGAGCCCGCTCATGCGCCCTAGCTGGAACTCGAAGTGGTTCCATTTTGCCTGGGCAACATAGTTGAGTTCGTCTTCGGAGGAGTTCAGCGATCCGGCGGCCACTTCGTGCAACAGCGGTTTCCAGATGTGCGTCAGGTTGGCGTCGACCAGCATCACACTGGCCGTGCCGCGCTTGCCCAGAGTCTTACCCAGACGGGTAGCCAACTCCAGACCGCCGGCGCCGCCGCCGACAATAACAATACGATGGGACATGGGGATAACTCGCAAGGTTTTTAAAGGAAATCGGTGCGGTTACCCAAGCGAGCGCCAAGCTGCTCATAGCGTCAGGTAACTGATAAATCGGCTCAACAGGCCAAGACCAATGGTCACTGCCAGCACCAGCACGAGGAGCATCCATGGCCGAAATGGCCGGCGCTCGACTCGGTGTTGGGACAGTTGCAGGTACTCTTCGACATGTTTCTGGTCTTCGGGGTTCAGGCGGCTGGTCATATTTGCCTCGTCAGGTAGACGTTGCTGAATGGGCAGAAGCTACAGCGGTTTTTATCCGGGGTTGAACGCAGCATAGCCGCTGTCCGGAACCGGTTCGACGCTCACCCGGTCTTCGAGGCGAATGATCCCGCTTTGTAACACCCGCGCGGTAATTCCGCCATGGCCGCGCACCGCTTGAAAGGTGCCCGGGCCGAGGTTGTTCTGCAGGCGTGCGCAGGGCTGACACCAGCCCGTGGTTTCGAATATTGCCTGACCGATGCGAAAGCGCCGACCCTTGAGACTAAACAAATTGATACCGCTGATAACCAGATTGCGCCGCAGATCTTCAGGCCTGACGGGTTGATCGTCGGGGCGCCCCATCAAGGCGCTGATTACCGCCAGATGTTCCCACTGGATCAGGGTCACCTGCCGCGCGTTACGCACACCGGGACGGGCATGATCGCCGGTCAGTCCTGCTTCCAGCCGCGCCTCCACGGCATCGAGTTCGATCATCGGCCCGCGCGACTCGGGGCGCACGCCAATCCAGCGCACACATCCGGTCTGCGGCACATCGGCGATCAATTGCTGAAGGGGGGTCACAGGCTGATTCCCACATCAAACACGATGCTGCGACCGAGGTTGCTGCGCAGAAAATCCGGCGCGTCCGGGTGGGCGAACAGCACGCGGGCGAAGGTCGGGCCGACGAGCGACAGCGAGCGCCAGCCTTGACGCAGGTATTCGGTGGGCGGGGGGAAATGGCTATTCAAATCCAGTACTTCTCGTTTGAGGCTGGCGAAGGCGATGATGTCCAGTTCGCCGAGATCCATGCCGCGTTCTTTGTAGTTGTGTGCTTTTTTGCGCAGGGTCGGCGCCAGTCGCAGCAGGAATTCATTGGCCGGAATCCGTTTCGGCTTGGCTTCGCGGCGCACCAGTTGGCTGAGGGAAAAGGCGCTGCGTCGTCGCTGCAATTCATCGCGCCATTCGTCGTTAAGCCGACGGCCCTCGTCGAGCACGAAGAACACCTCGAAATTGGCATCGCGGAACAGCACGTCCGGCGGTTCGCCGGCCGGCGCGAATTCGTCGGCGCGGTAGGGAATGTTCAGGCCTTGCAGCAGGCGCTGGCAAACCCAACGCTCACGCTCCCATTTGCGGGCATTGGACAGAAAGGCGTTGGCCTGCTCGGCCGCGATGGTCAGCAGGCGTAAATAATCTGAGTCATCCATAAGCCCAAGCTTAGCGTTCAAATGCGACAAGCTGAAAGCGTTCCGCGGCAAAGTGCATCAGTGGGCAGTGGAGAAGGGCGGTGTAGACTCATGGAAATCGATTATTTGCGCCAAACCGTGAGGACTCATCGTGAAATTTCGCTGGCTGCTGCTGTTTGCTGTTTTTCCGCTGTGTGCCCATGCACTCGAAACCGGTGAGCGTCTGGCTCCCTGGACGTTGCTCGATCAGTACGAGCAACCCTTCACCCTCGACAACAGCACCACCACGCTGCTGGTGGCACGGGATATGGACGGCGCCAAGCTGATCAAGGAAGCGTTGAAGGACCAACCCAAGGGCTATCTGGAGGCCCGTCACGCGGTGTTCGTTGCCGACATCCAGCGCATGCCGGCGCTGATTGCCAAAATGTTTGCCGTACCGGCCATGCGCGACTACCACTATCGGGTCATGCTGGATCGAGAAGGACGGGTTGCGTCGCGCTATCCCGGCGCGGAAGGCCAGGTGTTGTGGTTGCAACTCAAGGACGGTCGATTGCTCTCGCAACGTGAGTACGCCAACACGGGTGACCTGCGCGAGGCACTGGAGAAGGCGCGCCCATGATCGGCGTCGAGGTGCTGGCAAGTGAAAGTCTGTTGCTGGGCTGGCTGATTTATCTGCCGGTGCTGCTCTGGGCGATCGTGCGTGCGCCGTGGGTCGAGTTGTTCAGCGACAGCCGGCGTCAGCATCTGCTGTTCGGCACCGTGTTTGCGTTGTTTCTCTTGTGGTTAATGCGCAGGGATTTCGACACGGGCGTGTCGTATCACTTCCTCGGTATGACGGCGGTAACCCTGTTGCTGGACTGGCCGCTGGCGATCGTTGGCGGACTGGTAGCGCAAATCGGCCTGGTGCTGCTCGGGCGTCAGGATCTTGCGGCGATGGGGGTCAATGGCGCCTTGTTCATTTTGCTGCCGGTGCTGGTCACCGAGTGCGTGGCAATCCTTGTCGAGCGTGCTCAACCGCGCAACCCGTTCGTGTACATCTTCTGTTCCGGCTTCTTTGCCGCCGCGTTGTCGGCCTTGTTGTGCCTGATCCTCAGCCTGACGCTGCTGTGGTACGACGGCCTTTTCGCCATGCCGGAGTGGCTGGAAGACTTCATCGGTTACGTGTGGCTGATCATTTTCCCCGAAGCGTTCATCAACGGCATGATCGTCAGTGCTCTGGTGGTATTCAGCCCGGAATGGCTGGAGACCTTCAACCGCACACGCTACCTTTCGGCGCCGTGGAAGGACGACGATCCGAAGTCTTGATCCACATCAAACCCGCTGCGCGCGGGAAATTTCATGCTCGCGCAAATCCCTTCAGGAGCAGCGGCATGAGTGTTTACGAGTGGGCCAGGCAGGAAACCCGGCAGAGTCTGGAGATGGCGCAGGAAGTGGGTTTCGACCCGGGGTTGAGTTTGCGCGCCTTGCTCAGTGCGGTGGTGCAGCAGAGCAAGGCCGTGCGCAACGCCGAAGACCTGGCCGACGAGTTGCGCTTTCTGGCGGAAAACCTCGACGACGATCAGGACTACGGCTTTATGCGGCCCTGATCGAGATCAGTGACGCGGATCGAAGTCGCCGGAAAACAGTTCGTCCTCGGCATCCGGTGCGACCGGAATCTTGTGTTCTTCCGACGCCCAGGCGCCGAGGTCGATCAGCTTGCAGCGATCAGAGCAGAACGGCCGAAACTTGTTTTCGGGGATGAATTCCACGGGGGCGCCGCAGGTCGGGCATTCAACGGTGGGGATCTGGCTCATGCTTGGCCTCCGGATAAAGTCAGGTAAAAGTGATGCAGGCGCTCGACCTCGCTGTGCAGCCAGGCGAGGTCGCGGTCGTTGACCACTACGTCGTCGGCGCGGCTCACACGCTCTTCGCGGCTCGACTGAGCCTTGAGGATCGCCTGAACCTGCGCTTCGCTGGTCTGGTCACGCTGCAAGGTGCGTTCGATCTGCAATTGTTGCGGAGCGTCGATCACCAGAATGCGCTGGGTCATCGCGTATTGCCCGGATTCGATCAGCAGCGGCGACGCAAGAATCGCGTAAGGCGATTTTGCCTGCGCCAGGTGATGAGCGATTTCCTCGGCGATCAACGGATGCAGCAGGGCTTCGAGCCAACGGCGTTGCTCCGGCACTTCAAAGATCAGTTTACGCAGGGCGGCGCGGTCCAGTGTGCCATCGGCCTGCAGCACACCGGGACCGAAGTGTTCGGCAATCTGCGCCAGCGCCGGACGCCCCGGCTCAACCACCCAGCGTGCCGCGTGATCGGCATCCACCACGTGGACACCCAGATCAATGAAGTGCTGAGCCGCTGCGCTTTTGCCGCTGCCGATGCCGCCGGTGAGGCCGAGAATCCAGGGTTTTTCCACAGGGGTATTCATTTCAAACCGACAAACTGCCAATAGAAGGCGGTTATTTGACCACCCCAGAGCAAGGCAATCCAGCCGGCAATTGCCAGATAAGGGCCGAAGGGGATTGGCGTCGAGGTTTTCTGCTCGCGCAGGCGCAACAAAATCACCCCGATAATGGCGCCGACCAGTGATGACAACAGAATCGTCAGCGGCAGAATCTGCCAGCCGCCCCATGCCCCCAGCAGCGCCAACAGCTTGAAATCACCATGACCGATGCCGTCCTTGCCAGTCAGCAGTTTGAACAGCCAGAACACTGACCACAGCGCCAGATAACCGGCCACCGCGCCCCACAACGCATCGTGCAAGGTCACGAACAGGCCGAAACTGTTGACGATCAACCCCAGCCACAGCAACGGCAACACCAGCACATCAGGCAATAGTTGATGCTCGGTGTCGATCAGACTCATCGCCAGCAGACCCCAGGTGAGGACGATCAGCAGGCACGCCGGCCAACCGAAACCCAAGTGCCAGGCGATGAAGGCCGAAAGCAGCCCACAGGCCAGCTCGGTCAACGGATAACGTTTGCTGATCGGAGCTGAGCAAGCTGAACAGCGCCCGCGCAGCCATAGGTAACTGAGCAGGGGAACGTTCTCCCACGGGCGAATCCGGTGGGCGCAATGCGGGCATTCGGAGTGCGGCAGCATCAGGTTGTAGACGGGTTGCGAGGCTTCGCCGGGCAAACCGAGCACATCGTGTGCCTGCTGGCGCCAGTCGCGTTCGAGCATTTTCGGCAGGCGCCAGATCAGCACATTGAGGAAGCTGCCGACCACCAGGCCCAGCAGCAGGGCGGTGCCGACAAACGCTAGCGGATACACGGCAAACAGTTCGTCGATAGGCATGTCAGATCGCTGAGCCGAGTTGGAATATCGGCAGGTACATGGCCACCACCAGCCCGCCGACGATTACCCCCAGCACGACCATGATGAACGGCTCCATGAGGCTGGTGAGGTTGTCGACCATGTTATCCACTTCTTCCTCGTAAAAGCCCGCAACCTTGTCGAGCATGTCATCCAGGGCGCCGGACTCTTCGCCAATCGCGGTCATTTGCACGGCCATGCTGGGAAAGACCCCGGTGCTGCGCATCGAGAAATTCAGCTGCATACCGGTGGACACGTCCTGGCGAATGCGCAGCACGGCTCGCTTGAAGACCACGTTGCCGGTGGCGCCGGCCACCGAGTCAAGCGCTTCGACCAACGGCACACCGGCGGCAAACGTGGTGGACAAGGTTCGAGCGAATCGCGCCACGGCGGACTTGTACATCAGCGTGCCCACCAGTGGCAGTTTCAGCAGCCAGGTGTCTTTGCGATCGCGCAGTGCCTGGGAGGTTTTCAGCGCGTGGCGGGTGCCGAAAATGGCCGCGACCAGCGCAGCGAGAATGGCCCACCACCATTGCTGCATGAATTCCGACAGGCTGATCACCATCAGGGTGAACGCCGGCAGTTCGGCGCCGAAACCGGAAAACACTGACTGAAATTGTGGCACTACTTTGACCAGCAGAATCCCGGTGACAACAGCCGCGACCAGCACCACGGCGGTGGGATAGGTCATGGCTTTCTTGATCTTGGCTTTGAGGCTTTCGCTTTTTTCCTTATAGGTCGCGACGCGTTCGAGCAAGGTGTCGAGGGCGCCGGACTGTTCGCCGGCATCGACCAGGTTGCAATACAACTCGTCGAAATACTGCGGTTTCTTGCGCAGGGCTGCGGCGAAGCTGTTACCGGCCGCGACCTCCTGTTTCACGTCGTCCACCAGTTTGCGCATGGCCGGGTTATCAAAGCCTTCGCCAATAATGTCGAACGACTGCAACAGCGGTACGCCGGCTTTCATCATGGTCGCCATCTGCCGGGTGAACAGGGCAATGTCCCGGGCCTTGATGCGTTTGCCAAAGCTCAACAATGACGCGGATTTCTTGCGCACCTTGCCGGGATTGATCCCCTGTTTACGCAATTGTGCCTTGATCAGCGCCGGGTTCTGTCCGCTCAATTCACCGGTGACTTTGCTGCCTTTTCTGTCCGTGCCTTCCCAGGCATAAATACTGATTTTTGCTGCCTTGACCGCCATGTTCAGTCCTTGGTGACCCGGTTGATTTCTTCAAGACTGGTGATGCCTTGCATGGCCTTGTGCAGCCCGGAGGTGCGCAGGTCGTCGAAGCCGTCGCGGCGCATCTGCAGGTCGATTTCCAGCGAATTGCCTTCGGCCATGATCAAGCGTTGCAGCTCCGGTGTGTTTTTCACCACTTCATAAATCCCCACGCGTCCTTTGTAACCGCCGTTGCAGTGATCGCAACCGACCGGCTCGTAGATCGTGAAATGGCCGATGCGTTCCTCGGGGAAGCCTTCCTTGAGTAAGGTTTCGCGCGGGATCTCGATGGCTTTTTTGCAGTGGCTGCACAGTTTGCGCGCCAGGCGCTGGGCGATGATCAGGCTGACCGAGGTAGCGATGTTGAAACCGGGAATACCCATGTTGTGCAGGCGCGTCAGGGTTTCCGCAGCGCTGTTGGTGTGCAGGGTCGAGAGCACCAGGTGACCGGTCTGCGCGGCTTTGATGGCGATCTCGGCGGTTTCCAGGTCGCGGATCTCACCGACCATGATCACGTCCGGGTCCTGACGCAGAAACGAGCGCAGTGCCTGGGCAAAGTCGAGCCCTTGCTTGGGATTGACGTTGACCTGGTTGATGCCTTCCATGTTGATCTCCACCGGGTCTTCGGCGGTGGAGATATTGATGTCGACGGTGTTGAGGATGTTCAGGCCGGTGTACAGCGATACGGTTTTCCCCGAACCGGTCGGCCCGGTGACCAGAATCATGCCCTGTGGCTGCTTGAGTGCAGCCATGTACAGATCCTTTTGCTCGGGCTCATAGCCGAGCGCGTCGATACCGATCTGCGCACTGGACGGATCGAGAATCCGGATCACCACTTTTTCGCCCCACAGGGTCGGCAGGGTGTTGACCCGGAAGTCGATTGATTTGCTTTTTGACAGGCGCATCTTGATCCGCCCGTCCTGAGGTTTGCGCCGTTCCGAAATATCCAGGCTGGCCATGACTTTCAGGCGTGCGGCGATGCGCCCGGCCAGTTGAATCGGCGGTTTGGCAACCTCGCGCAGGATGCCGTCGGTGCGCACCCGCACCCGGTAGTTTTTTTCGTAAGGCTCGAAGTGCAAGTCGGAAGAACCGCTTTTGATCGCGTCGAGCAGCATCTTGTGCACGAAGCGCACCACCGGCGCATCGTCGGCGTCGAGGCCGCCGATGGCGTCCTGCTTGCTGTCGTCGACGGACTCGACATCGACCCCGTCGAGATCGACATCGGCCATGTCCTCGAGACCGCTGGTGTGGGTGTCGAAGAATTTTTCGATGGCATCGGTAAGTTTGTCGTCCTCGACCAGAATGGCTTCGGTGCTCAGCCCGGTACTGAACTGGATGTCGTTGATTGCTTGATGATTGCTCGGGTCGGAAATGCCCACGAACAGCTTGTTGCCGCGACGCCACAAGGGCATGGCGTGATGCTGACGCACGAGTTTTTCGCTGACCAGGCCTTTGGGCTGGGTTTCCTTGTCCAGGCAATTGAGATCAAGCAAGGCCATGCCGAAATGCTCGGAGGCGATCTCGGCGACCTGTGAGCTCTTGACCAGTTTGTTCTGCACCAGATAGCTGACCAGCGACAGACGATTGCGTTGGGCCTGTTGCCAAGCTTGCTGGGCGCTTTTTTCCGTGAGCAGTTCGGCCTGGACCAATTGCTTGGCCAGACCGCTCAGAGCGATGTCATTCATGGGGATTCCGCACGCTTGCCGTTCATGACTTATAGCCTAGTCAAGTGACAGCGCCAAACACGGCGGGTGCAGGTGACAAAAAGTGTCAGATAGTGCGGTTGCAGGTTGTAGGAATTGGCGTTGCAAGCGCTTCGCGCCCCAATGGGCGGGTCTTGAAGGCATTGGCATGGCCTATGCTGCGTCACTTTCAGATCATGAGATTTCGACTCATGCATGGAGCGTGTCTATGAAAAAACAACAAGGGTTTACGCTGATCGAACTGCTGATCGTGGTGGCAATCATCGGGATTCTGGCGACCATCGCCTTGCCGCAGTATTCCAAGTATCAGGCGCGGTCGAAGGTGACGGCGGGGCTGGCGGAAATCAGTGCGATGAAAGTGCCGTTTGAGGATGTGATCAATCAGGGCACCGATCCTACCAATACAAACGTGGCTGGCAGTGCAACTGTTTTAACCTCCAACTGCTCAGTGTCTGCAACAGGTACCGCATCTTCGGGTGCAGGTTCGATCGTCTGCACGATTAAAAATGCGCCAGGTCCGGTGCTGGATAAAACCATCACGCTTACTCGTTCCTCCGGAACCGGTGCGGGCGTATGGACTTGCGGTACGACCGTTGCACCGGACTATTCGCCAAAAGGATGTACTGCCAGCGGTACCTGAGTTGTTGATGGACTGCCAAATGCCCCGCAATGCGGGGCATTTTTCTTGGTTCACACTTCTAAAAAGCTTCAATAATTTCAGCGTCTTAGGAACTTTCCCAAAAACCGCAACTTGCATGCGAACATTGGCCAGTTCATGCAAATTGCATGATTTCGGAAATTGGTGATATCTGTAAGTTGTTGATTATTAAGAATATTGTTCGTTCTAAAAAGTTGGCACAGCGTTCGCAACTACCTTGGTAACCCTGCTGACAAGACAACCAGCAGACTTTCCAGAAAAACAGGAGTTACTCGTATGAAGAAGTTCGCTATCACTGCCGCTGCTGCTACCGCGCTGACCCTGACCATGGCTTCCGGTGCATTCGCACAATCCACTCAGGCTACCCAGGCTCCAATGACTCTGGCTGCCGGTGAAGTCACCCAGGCTAAAGAAGCTACTTCCGACACTTGGATCACTACCAAAGTCAAAGCTGACCTGGTCACCGAAAAAGGCATTCCAGGTACTGACATCAAAGTAGAAACCAACAAAGGCGTTGTATCGCTTTCGTCGACTACTGCTGTAACTGAATCGCAGAAAGACGTTGCTGTTGCGATCGCCAAGAAAATCAAAGGCGTTAAAGCGGTCTCCGCTGACGGCCTGAAAGCCGAGTAAGGCATGACTTCTCGCCTGGACCGGGAGAAGGCGCGACAGACGGGCCGAGCAATACGTCTGCCGCAACTTTAGAGTTCATGCGAACGGTCACACGGATGTGACCATTACGGGCCCCGGCACTTGTGTCGGGGCCTGTTCTATTTCAGGGACGAAAGAATCGAAGGGCACCGCAAAACAACTGTGGGAGCGAGCTTGCTCGCGAAAGCGGTATGCCAGTCACAATGGATTTGACTGACCAGACGCCTTCGCGAGCAAGCTCGCTCCCACATGGGTAAGTGATTTGGATCAGTTACCGCGTTTGCTGTTGATCTGCCGCAGGCGGTTGCCTTCGAAGCGCAGGTATTGGTACATGCCGTTGCTCGGGCCGTAGGTCCATTCCTCGACCTGAAACTCCTCGCGGCGGTTGGCGCTGCGCTTGTAACCCAAGACATCACGGCTGACCGGCTCACCACACTTTTGCAGGACTTCGCTGGAACGGTCGCCCAGGCTGATCAGTTGACTGCCGCAGCGCAGGGTATCGGACGCCGAGGCGTGGCTGGCCGCGAAGGTCATTGCGATCAAGGCCAGCCACTGCAGTTTCATCATTCGGCATCCAGGTGCATTTGCGTCACCACGCGGCCATCGCTCTCGGCTTCACCGAGACTGGCGTCGATGAAGTACACGCGGTCGTCTGCCAGCTGGCCTTTATCGACCAGATAATCCTTGATGCTGCTGGCACGGTCCTGACCCAACTGACGCAACAACACCTCGCTGCCACTCCAGAACTTGATCACGCCTTCGCGCATCTTCGCCGTGCGTTCTTCCTTGCCCAGATCCTTCCATTGCGCCGGTGGCTGGGTTTTCAGGCGGGTGCGGTAAATGCCTTCGAGCAGTGGACCTTTCTCGTTGTCCGGCACTTGCAGCAATGACGCCTGCGCCGGGACTTTATCGCCGCGACGCTGGAGCATCTTGTAGTAGTTGTACTGGTATTCACGCTCCAGACGCTGCTCGGCGAGCAATGGACCATCGCTGCTCTGCGCGGCAGTGCCTTCGATTTCCAGACGCAGGGCCGGGCGCTCCTTGAGCGCCTGAGACAGTTTGATCAGCGCCGCTTCGGCATCCTTGCTCAACTCGCTGGAACCCGGAGCAAACGACACGGTGCCAAGGTCTTGCGAACTGCCACCACTGATCAGCCCGCCAATCATTTTGAAGGGTGCGGCAGCGGCTTTGACGATGAGATTGCGCAGGGTCTGCCAGACAATCGGCATCACGCTGAATTGCGGGTTGTTCAAGTCGCCGGTCACCGGCAACTCGATGGAGATCTTGCCGTCGACGTCCTTGAGCAAGGCAATCGCCAGTTTCAGTGGCAGGCTCACAGCATCCGGGCTGTCGACTTTCTCACCGAGCTGCAATTGCTCGACCACCACTTTGTTTTCGGCTTTTAGCTGGCCCTTGGTAATCAGGTAATGCAGGTCGAGGTTGAGCCGGCCCTTGCGGATGCGGTAACCGGCGAATTTGCCGGAGTAGGGCGTCAACGTGGTCAGCTCGACGCGTTTGAAACTGGTGGCGATGTCGAGGCTGGCCATCGGGTCGAAGGGATTGACCGCGCCCTTGATGGTCACTGGAGCATAGCGATCGACCTTGCCTTTGATGTCGACGCTGGCCGGTTTCGCCTGACGGCTGTCGATGGTGCCGATCTGGCCGTTGAGTTGTTGCACGGCGGTAGCGAAATTCGGCGTCAGGCTGAAGTCGGCGAAGTTGGCAGAGCCGTCGTTGATCGCGATGCCACCGATGTGAATGCCCAACGGTTTCTCGTTGCTGGCCTGTTTCGCTGCGGTGCTTTTCGCGCCACTGTCGGCCGGTTGCGGGATCAGCAGGTCGTCGATGTTGGTGGTGCGATCGTCGTTGATCATGAACCGCACATAAGGCTGGAACAGGTTGACCTTGTCAATCGACAGGCTGTCGCCGTGCTGATAGTTCAAGCCTTCGACCACCACCTGCTGCCACTTGAGGAAATCGCGGGTTTTCAGGGTGTCGAGGGTGTGCAGTTGATCGATCTGCGCGCGCCCGGTGACGCTTAGGGCCAGCGGCTCGGTGCTCTTGAGATTGACCTTGAGATCACTGCCGAGCATGCCGCTGCGCAGTTCCAGGCGAATGAATGGGTTGATGTAGGACTGCGCGACGCGCAGGTCGATGTCCTGGGTTTTTACATTGAGCTGGGCGTTGACCGGGGCGAGATTGACCGTGCCGTCAGCCGTGATCTTGCCTTGTTTGCCCACGCCGCTATCGAGCTTGAGCTTGAAGGGCGAGCCGTTGAGGCTGTCGAAATCCTGCAGATCGACATTCAGCGGTGTGATGTCCAGTGCTACTGCCGGTTTGGCCGAGCGGTCGGCCAGATGCACGGTGTAATTGCGCAATTGCACGTCTTTGAGCAGCACTTGCCACGGTTTGCTCGGCGCCGGTGGGGTTTTCGGCGAGTCGGCAGCTGCCGGTGTGTTCGCCGGTTCGGCAGCCGCTTTGGCAGCCGGTTTCGATGGCTGGCTGGCAAACAGTTTCTGCCAGTCGAGTTGGCCGTCGGCTTCGAGCGCCGCCCAGGTTTCCAGTTTGTTGCTGCGGATCTTGCCGACCACCACTTGTTGTTTGGCCAGATCCACCGAGGTTTCGCTGACGTCGAGGCGTTCGAGTTTCGCCAGTGGCCGCCCGTCCGGAGCCTTGATGGCGAATGGCGCGATGCTCACTGCGACATTGTTCAACTGCAGTTCGGTTTCTTTCGACAGATTGAGTTTGTATTCGCTGCTGAGGCTGATCACGCCGTCTTCGAGTACCAAAGGCACCGAGTCACGCACGTAGGGCCAGAAGGCTTTCATCTTGCCGTCGGTGACTTTCAGGGTGCCTTCGGAAGTGAACGGGATCAGGCTGAAATTGCCACTCCAGTCGATCCGGCCACCGGCCGGGCCGATGGCGACCAGGGTCATGTCGGCGCTGTCTTCGGGCAGGGTGCTGAGGTTTTTCAGCTCGAAGCTGAGGTCATCGTAGAGAAACTCGATGGGTTCGCTGGGGCGCACGTCCTCAAAGTGCACGACGCCGCCGGCCAGTTTGATGTTGTCGATGCGCAGCGGGAAGGGCTTGGCGTCCGGGTCGGCCGGGGTCGGCTCGCTGGCCGGCACATTGAACAGGCCGAGCAGGTTGAGCTTGCCGTCTTTGGCGAAGAGGATTTCGCTCTTCGGCTTGTCCAGTTCGATGTTGGCCAGATGCAGGGCTTTGGTCCACAGGCTGTCGATTTGCAGGTCGGCGTACAGGCGATCGAAACCGATCTGTTCCTTGCCCGGCTCGCCGATCACCAGCCCCCACAAGGTAACTTCAAGGCTGAACGGGTTGAGCTCGATACGCTGGATATGCGCAGGCACTGTTGCGTAGTTGGCCAGTTGTTGATTGGCCACACGCAGGGCGATGCCCGGCAAAATCAGAAACCCCAGCAGGCTGTAGAGGGCCAGAGCAGTCAACAAGGCGCCAATCGCGCGAATCAATCCTTTGGGCATGTGCGGCTTCATCTGTCTGAATCGGAGTGCCTTGGAGTATGGCACGCGATTCTGGTTCCGAAGTACATCGCATGGAGCAGGATTGTTCAGATTCTTCTGTAGGAACGCTTTCCATGTGGGAGCGAGCCTGCTCGCGAAGGCGTCGTATCAGTCGCTTTATCTGTTGACTGACACACCGCTTTCGCGAGCAGGCTCGCTCCCACATTGGATAGTTGTCGGCTGTGCGGGAGTGTCACAGCTGCAGAATCAGGGTTTTCAGCGGCGGTTGCTGATCCATCGACGGGAAGTCGGCGCCTGGGGACATCACGCTCCACTCACGCACCGGTCGCCCGGCCTTCTCGGCACAGCGCAGCACCTGCTCGCGCCAGTCGTCCATGCTGACTTTCGCCAGATTGTTGCAGCAGATCAGCACGCCATTGTCGGCGGTGGTCAGCAGGGCCGGTTTGAGCAGGCTCTGATAGTCACGCAGCAAATCGACAGTGCCGAATGCGCTCTTGGCCCACGCTGGCGGATCAAGCAGGACCAGATCGTATTGGCGCTGATCGAGGCGCTGGTAGCTCGGCAGTTTTTGTCCACGGCGCTGACTGATCGGCAGCCCGGCGAGTTGGCGGATGGCCGGGAAGTAGTCCGACTGGATGAATTCCATCTCGGGCAACTGCGGGTTGAGCAGGCCGTTTTCGCGACCGACCGCCAGATTGCCTTCGGCGAAATCCAGATTGCACACTTCACGCGCGCCACCGGCGGCCGCGCTGAGGCCGACGCCGCAGGTGTAGGCGAACAGGTTGAGCACGGATTTGCCTTGGGCGTGATCCTTGACCCAGCCACGGGTGTTGCGCAGATCGAGGAACAGCAAGGGATCCTGCCCGGCATGGCGTCCGCGCACCCGGTAGTTGAGGCCCCATTCGTGGCCGACCAGATCGGCCAGTGCCGCGTCTTCAGCTTTGTAGACGCTGTCTTCGCGGTCAATGCGCGAGTTGCCACGGGATCGGTCGTTGTAAACCAGCAAGGTTTCCATCCCCAGGCTCTGATTAACCATGCCGTGCAGTTGCAGCAGGTCGTTCCGCTCCAGCGTCTGGTGGAAGCTTTGCACCAGCAGTTGCGGGCCGTAGCGGTCGATGGTCAGGCCGCCAGCGCCTTCCTGGCTGCCATGGAACAGCCGATAGCAATCGGTGCCCTGGCGGTGCAACTCGGCCAGCAGATCCTGGCGTTGATCGAGGGCGGCGCGCAGCGCCTGATTCAAGGAAGACATGCGGGCGCCTTGCTGGAGAGAATGGGGGCGCGGGAGTTTAGCAGCTTGGCGGGCAATCGAGTTGCGCCCTTCGCGAGCAGGCTCGCTCCCACATGGGAATGCATTTCAAATGTGGGAGCGAGCCTGCTCGCGAAGGCGTCCGACGAAGTTTTCAGCTCAAGCCCATCCGGCGTTTGGCGCGTTGTACCGAGCCATTGCGCATTGCCCAGCGCAGCATCGGTGCGCTGCGTCTGACGCTGGCGCGAATCAGTTGCCGTTGCAGCGAACTCTGGCGGACGTCGAGCATGTCGCTGGCCCAGTCCGGCAACAGGTCGATCCCGGCCTTCATCATCAGATCGCCAAACGGTCGCGCCAGAACACTCGGCGCCGGGGCGTCGAGCAGCAGGCGCAAGACTTCGCGGCTGCGCTCGTCGCACAGCAACTGCGGGCGCATGCGTTGCAGATACTCGGCCACGGCTTGCCGCGATTTCGGCACATCCCGCGCGCCCAAACGTTCAGCCACCACGGCGATTTCCGCGTAATAGCGATCCTGATCCATGCCTGACAACTGCGGGTTGCGATAGCGCAAATGCGCGGCAAGAAAGTTGCTGACTTCCGCCACATGCACCCAGGTCAGCAAATCCGGATCGCTGGCCGCGTAAGGTCGTCCGTCCGGCGCGGTGCCGACCACTTGCAGGTGAATGGTGCGCACTTTCTCGATCAACCAGTCGGCGTCCCGGCGCGAGCCAAACGTGGTACCGGATACAAACTGGCTGGTGCGCCGCAAGCGCCCGAGCATGTCCTCACGAAAGTTCGAATGATCCCAGACCCCGGCCAATGCCAGCGGATGCAAAGCTTGCAGCAACAGCGCGCTGATGCCGCCGATCAACATGCTGCTGAAATCCCCGTGCACCTGCCAACTGATCGAATCCGGGCCGAACAGGCCGGGATCGCCCTTGGGGTTTTCCAGGTCGAGCTGACCGAGCGACAGCCCGGTCAGGCTCATGAGTTGCTGTTCGATACGGCTGCGGATGAATTCCATGAACACTCAGTGAAGAAGGGAGGGCGCGGCCGATGGACCGCGCCCGGGGTGTTACTGATTGAGGCGCTTGTCGATCAGGCCTTGCACCACACTCGGATCGGCCAGGGTCGAGGTATCACCCAGGCTGTCGAGTTCGTTGCAGGCGATCTTGCGCAAGATGCGCCGCATGATCTTGCCTGAACGGGTTTTCGGCAAGGCCGGCGCCCACTGGATCAGATCCGGTTTGGCGAAGCTGCCGATTTCCTTGCTGACGTGGGCCAGCAATTCTTTCTTCAACTCGTCATTGGGTTCGGTGCCGTTCATGGGAGTGACGAAGGCGTAGATGCCCTGACCTTTGACGTCGTGGGGGTAACCAACCACGGCGGCCTCGGCGATGCTGTCGTGCAATACCAGTGCGCTTTCCACTTCGGCGGTACCGATGCGGTGGCCGGAGACGTTGATCACGTCATCGATGCGCCCGGTGATCCAGTAATCGCCGTCCTCATCGCGGCGTGCGCCGTCGCCGGTGAAGTAGTAGCCGGGGTAGGGTTTGAAATAGGTGTCGACCATGCGCTGCGGGTCGCCATAGACGCTGCGGATCTGCGCTGGCCAACTCGACTTGATCGCCAGCACGCCACTGCCGGCGCCTTTGATTTCCTTGCCGTGCTCATCGAGCAGCACCGGTTGCACGCCGAACATCGGTTGCGTGGCGCAGCCAGGCTTGATTCGCTGGGCGCTGACCAGGGGACTGAGCATGATGCCGCCGGTTTCGGTCTGCCACCAAGTGTCGACGATGGGGCAGCGCTGTTCTCCGACGACATTGAAATACCATTCCCACGCTTCCGGGTTGATCGGCTCACCGACGCTGCCGAGTAATCTGAGGCTGGCGCGCGAGGTTTCCTTCAACGGTTCGGCACCTTCACGCATCAACGCGCGCAGGGCGGTCGGCGCGGTGTAGAAGATATTGACTTTGTGTTTGTCGATCACCTGCCAGAAACGCGAACTGCTCGGATAGCTCGGCACGCCTTCGAACATCAGCGTGGTCGCACCATTGGCCAGCGGGCCGTAGACAATGTAGCTGTGACCGGTGACCCAGCCGACGTCAGCAGTGCACCAGAACACTTCGCCGTCGCGGTAATCGAGCACGTACTTGAAGGTCATCGCCGCTTGCAGCAGGTAGCCGCCGGTGGTGTGCAGCACGCCTTTGGGTTTGCCGGTGCTGCCGGAGGTGTAGAGGATGAACAGCGGGTCTTCGGCGTCCATCGGCTCCGGTGGGCAATCGTCGCTGACCTCGCGCACAGCCTGGTGATACCAGAGGTCGCGACCCTCGACCCAATCGACTTTGCCCTGGGTGCGTTCGACCACCACGACAGTACTTACGTCGGGGCAACTTTGCAGGGCTTTATCGACGTTCTGCTTCAGCGGGACGAACTTGCCACCGCGCACACCTTCATCGGCGGTGATCACCGTGCGGCAATCGGCATCGAGGATGCGGTCACGCAGGGAGTCAGGGGAGAAACCGCCAAACACCACCGAATGGATTGCGCCGATCCGCGAACAGGCGAGCATGGCGTATGCGGCCTCGGGGATCATTGGCATGTAGATGCACACCCGGTCGCCTTTCTTCACACCACGGCTTTTCAGCACGTTGGCCAGGCGGCAGACGTGGTGATGGAGTTTTTTATAAGTGATTTGCGCTGATTCTGCCGGGTCGTCGCCCTCCCAGAGCAGGGCGGTCTGATCGCCGCGCTTGTCCAGATGGCGGTCGATGCAGTTGTAACTGACGTTCAGCTTCGCACCGGCAAACCAGGCGGCTTCACCGGTTTTCAGGTCGTAGCGCTGAACGGTCTGCCACGGCGTGCTCCAGTCGAGGAACCGCGTGGCCTGTTCGGCCCAGAAGGTGCTGGGGTGTTCAATGGATTCGCGGTACAGGCGCCGATAGTCTTCCTGACTCAATTGCGCAGCCCGGCGGACGGCATCGGCCTTGGGGAACGTGCTGATATCGAACATGACGGTTCCTTATTCTTGTGGTGCGACAGGAATAAAGATGCGCCGATGGGGGCAAGGGTTCAAGGCCGGCAGAAGGCACTCCATCGCGAAGAGCCCCTCACCCTAACCCTCTCCCAAAGGGAGAGGGGACTGACCGAGGTGTTTGGGCTTGATACATCGACCTGAAATTCCTGAGTCGAACTCAAGTAATGAAAAACGCGAAAATCGGCTCCCTTTCCCCCTCGCCCCTGGGGGAGAGGGCTGGGGTGAGGGGGAAACGATTTGGCTGGCACTGCGAAATCCACGCCAAACGCCAGACGAAAAAAAGCCCCTGAACTTCAGGGGCTCTCTATCAAGCGACTGATTACCCGCGGTGACGACCGCGGAAGTAGTTGATCAGGCCCTGAGTGGACGGATCATCAGCGTTGGTTTCATCGCTGCCGACCAGACGGTTGTAAACGCCTTTGCCCAGTTCCTTGCCCAGTTCCACGCCCCATTGGTCGAAGGCGTTAATGCCCCAGACCACGCTTTGCACGAACACTTTGTGCTCATACATCGCCACCAGTGCGCCGAGACGACGCGGGCTGATGCGCTCGACCACGAGGGTGTTGCTCGGACGGTTGCCCGGGATCACCTTGTGCGGCGCGAGCTTGTGCACTTCTTCTTCGCTCATGCCCTTGTCGCGCAGTTCCTGCTCGGCTTCCGGCAAGGTCTTGCCGAGCATCAGCGCCTGGCTCTGCGACAGGCAGTTGGCGTACAGCCACTGGTGGTGGTCGGAGACCGGGTTGAAGCTGACGATCGGCACGATGAAATCGGCCGGAATCAACTGCGAACCTTGATGCAGCAACTGGTGGTAGGCGTGCTGACCGTTGCAGCCGACGCCGCCCCAGATCACCGGACCGGTATCGGTCGACACCGGCGTGCCGTCCTGACGCACGCTCTTGCCGTTGGATTCCATGTCCAGCTGTTGCAAGTGCTTGGTGATGTTACGCAGATAGTGGTCGTACGGCAGGATCGCGTGGCTTTGCGCGCCCCAGAAGTTGCCGTACCAGACGCCAAGCAGGGCCAGCAGCACCGGCATGTTCTGTTCGAACGGTGCGGTCTGGAAATGCTGGTCCATGGTGTAGGCACCGGACAGCAGTTCCTTGAAGTTGGACATGCCGATGGCCAGGGCGATCGGCAAACCGATGGCCGACCACAGCGAATAACGACCGCCGACCCAGTCCCACATCGGGAAGATGTTTTCTTCGCGGATACCGAACGCAACGGCCGCTGCGTTGTTGCTCGATACGGCGATGAAGTGACGATACAGCTCGGCTTCCGAACCGCCCTGCGCCAGGTACCAGGCACGAGCAGCCTGAGCGTTCTTCAGGGTTTCGAGGGTGTTGAACGATTTCGATGAAACGATGAACAGTGTGGTCTCGGCGCGCAGTTTCTGCGTCAGCTCGTGGAATTCGCTGCCGTCGATGTTCGCCAGATAATGGCAACGCACGCCTTTCTGCGCGTACGACAGCAGTGCTTCGGAGACCAGCTCAGGGCCGAGGAACGAGCCACCGATGCCGATGTTGACCACGTCGGTGATCGGCTTCTCGGTGTAACCACGCCACAGACCGTCGTGGATGCGGCCGACCAGATCGGTGATCTGGTTCAAGACCTTGTGGACTTCCGGCATCACGTTGACGCCATTGACCGACAGTTTGTCGCCTACCGGGCGGCGCAGGGCGGTGTGCAGCGCCGGGCGGCCTTCGGAAGTGTTGACGATTTCGCCTTCAAACAGCGCTTTGATGGCGCCTTTGAGATCGACTTCATTGGCCAGGCCGACCAGCAGGTTGCGGGTCTGGGCGTTGATCAAATTCTTCGAATAATCGAGAAACAGTCCGCAGCTGCTGAGGGTGAACTGGTTGAAGCGCTGCGGATCGGCGTTGAAGGCTTCGCGCATGCTGAAATCCTGCATGGCTTGGCGGTGATCTTTCAACGCTTGCCAGGCGGGCAGAGCGGTAACGTCTTGAGGAGTGAGGTAATACGCCATCGCTGCGGTTTTCCTTTTTACTTGAACGGCCTTTTGAACACTGAACAGACCCGGCACGCCATGTTTGGGCATGGGATCAACTGCGTCGACACGATTTCCGGACACAGGGCGAATACAGTAAACCTCGCGCTGCGTTCTGTCTTGACTTTGTCTGACCAGATCCCTGTACTTTTTTAACATCGAGACCGGGAACTGGCCGACAAACGGAGGGGGCGGGGCAAAATCGGGATCAGGCGAGCTGAACCGGGATGGCGTTACTGGTGTGGCTCAGCTCGTTGCCGGGCGCCATGTAGAGCATGCGCGGCTTGAAATTGACCAGTTCCGCTTCGCTGTAATGGGCGTAGGCACAAATGATCACACGGTCGCCAACCTTGGCCTTGTGCGCTGCGGCGCCGTTGACAGAGATCATCCGCGAGCCTTCTTCGCCGCGAATCGCGTAGGTGGTGAAACGCTCGCCGTTGTCGACGTTATAAATCTGGATCTGCTCGTATTCACGAATGCCGGACAAGTCCAGCCACTCGCCATCAATGGCGCACGAACCTTCGTAATCGAGCACCGCATGAGTGACTTCGGCGCGGTGCAGTTTTGCCTTGAGCATGATCGCGTGCATGAGGGATTTTCCCGGGTTGGAATCGAACGGCGGGCAGTGTGCCCGAAGGCTTTAGGGGCGGCAATAAGGCTTGAAACGCAATTTTCATAACACCGAAAACCACTGTAGGAGTGAGCCTGCTCGCGATAGCGGTGTGTCATTCAACACTAATGCTGACTGACACACCGCTATCGCGAGCAGGCTCACTCCTACAGGGGGTATTGCGGTGTTTTTAAGCGGGGGTGTCGAGATTCAGGTGCAGGTTGTCGATCAACCGAGTAGTGCCAAGAAACGCCGCCACCAGAATCACCAGATCGCGATCCTCCGGCGTCGCCGGACGCAGGGTCAGTGCATGGCGTATTTCCAGGTAATCCGGACGCAGGCCCGCCGCTTCCATCTGCTGTACCTGGGCACTGATCATTGCCGGGAAGTCGCGTTGGCCTTGCTTGATCAACTCGGCAATGTTGCTCAGCGAGCGATAGACCACCGGAGCCACCGCGCGCTGTTCCTCGTTGAGGAAGCCATTGCGCGATGACAGCGCCAGGCCATCGGCTGCACGCACGGTCGGTTCGCCGATGATCTGGATCGGCATGTTCAGGTCATGCACCAGCGCGCGGATCACCGCCAGTTGCTGGTAATCCTTCTGACCGAAAATCGCCAGATCCGGCTGGACCATGTTGAACAGTTTGCTGACGACGGTCGCTACACCCTCGAAATGCCCCGGACGGCTGGCGCCGCACAGGCCTTCGGACAACTGCGGCACGCTGACCCGAGTCTGACCGGCCATGCCGTCGGGGTACATTTCTTCGACAGTCGGCGCGAAGAGCAGGGAGCAACCGGCTTCGAGCAGCTTCTCCTGATCCGCTGCCAACGTGCGCGGGTATTTATCGAGGTCTTCGCCGGCGCCGAACTGCAGCGGGTTGACGAAAATACTCGCGACCACGAAGTCCACCCGTTGGGTGGCTTTGGTGATCAGTGCAACGTGACCGCTGTGCAGGTTGCCCATGGTCGGCACAAAGCCGATGCGCTTGCCTTCGCTGCGGGCGCGGGCTACGGCGGCGCGCAGTTCGCGTACGGTTTTAACGGTGTTCATGCAGAGAATCCGTGTTCGATGCCAGGGAACGTGGTGGCTTTGACTTCGTTGACGTAAGCCTTCAGCGCGGACTGGATGCTGTCCTGGCCGTGCATGAAGTTTTTGACAAATTTCGGCACGCGGCCGGTAATCGACAGACCGAGCATGTCGTGCAGTACCAGGACCTGGCCGTCGGTGGCGTTACCGGCGCCGATGCCGATGACTGGAATCTTCACCGCCTGGCTGATTTCGGCAGCCAGTTCGCTCGGTACGCATTCGAGCAGCAGCATGGCGGCGCCGGCCTGTTCCAGCGAGATCGCATCGGCACGCATCTGCCGCGCCTGGTTCTCGTTGCGGCCCTGCACTTTATAGCCACCAAGAATGTTCACCGCTTGCGGGGTCAGGCCCATGTGCGCGCAAACCGGCACACCGCGCTCGGCGAGCAGACGGATCGACTCGGCCAGCCACAGCTGACCTTCGACCTTGACCATGTGCGCACCGGCCTGCATCAGCATGGCGCTGTTAGTCATGGTTTGTTCAAGGGTGGCGTTGGCCATGAACGGCAAGTCAGCCAGGATCAGGGCATCGGTATTGCCACGTTTGACGCAAGCGGTGTGGTAGGCCATTTCTGCGGTGGTCACCGGCAAAGTGCTGTCGTGACCTTGCAGGACCATGCCGAGGGAGTCGCCCACCAGCAGCACTTCGACACCAGCCTCGTTGCAGGCGTGGGCGAAGGTCGCGTCATAGCAGGTCAGCATGGTGATCTTTTCACCTTTCTGCTTGAGGCTCTGGAGCGTGGTCAGGGTGATGGCTGGCATGTAAAAAATCCTCGTTCAGGCGCTCTGGAAACTACTGCGAGTAACGCGCGTGATTCTTCATCTACTCAGGCGCACGCTCTTTTGTCGTGCTTATAAGGCCTGGATTGCGCCCGTATGTGCCGGGTTGGCGGCAGCGGGACGCCTATAGTCGTGATGAGCCAACAGGAAGTCAATTGCGTGTGTTACCGCATTGTTACGAGGGGAGTGTTACCGGCGTTACTGATGCGATTCAGCGCTGCGGCGGGCCTGATTCGCGGGGTTTTTGTCGGACAATAAATCTGGATGTGGCGCAATCCCTGTAGGAGTGAGCCTGCTCGCGATAGCGCTTGATGCCTCACTCCTACAAAGGGCGGATTTGTGTCAGGCGTGGGGGAGGCGTTCCAGGCCGACGAACGGGCAGGCTGCCAGCAGCTCGGACAAGGTGCGGCCATCGGCCAGACGCATATCTTGCGGCGCCAGTTCGGCGAGGGGATAGAGCACGAACGCACGTTCCTGAATCTGATAATGCGGGACTTTCAGGCGCGGTTCGTCGATCTGGCGATCACCGAACAGCAGAATATCCAGGTCCAACGTGCGCGGGCCCCAGCGCTCCAGACGCTCGCGGCCCTGATCATTTTCGATGGCTTGCAGCGCGTCGAGCAGTTCAATCGGCGCAAGATCGCTGTCGAGCGCAGCGACCGCGTTGGTGTACCGCGGTTGGCCTGGCAGCAACGAGTCGCTTTGATAGAAGGCGGAAACGCCCGCGAGTGTGGTCTGCGGCAGTTGCCCCAGCGCCTCGACGGCGCTGCGCAACTGTTCGGCCGGGTCAGCGAGGTTACTGCCCATGCCGATGTAGATGCGTTCCATGCCTTTATTCGCCTGTAGCGCTCGGGGCGCCGGCGCGTTTGCGCTTGGAACCGCTGCTGCGGCGACGTTTGCGCGGAGCACCGCTGGCGTCATCGCCCTTGCCGCTGAGGTCGCGGATCATATCGCGACGTTCGCTGTCGTTGGCGTCCTGATAATCCGTCCACCATTCACCGAGGCCATCAGTCTCCTCGCCGGCGCTTTCACGCAGCAACAGGAAGTCGTAACCGGCGCGGAAACGCGGATTGTCCAGCAACAGGTCGGCACGTTTGCCGCTGCGGCGTGGCAGGCGCTCCTGCATGTCCCAGATCTCGCGGATCGGCATAGTGAAGCGTTTCGGAATCGCAATGCGCTGGCATTGTTCGGCGATCAGCTCGTGCGCGCCTTCCTGCATCGCTGGAATCGGCGGCATGCCACGTTCCTGCAAGCGCAACACACGAGCCGGCAAAGCAGGCCACAACAGTGCGGCAAACAGGAACGCCGGGGTCACCGGTTTGTTCTGCTTGATGCGCAAGTCGGTGTTGGTCAGCGCTTCGCTGATCAGCGTGTGGGTGTATTCCGGGTTGTGTTCCAGCGCATCGGCACTGGCCGGGAACAGCGGGGCGAACAGTTGCAGATCGACCAGCATTTCGAAGGTGATCGCGCCGTGCCCAGAGAGGAACAGCTTGAGCACTTCTTCGAACAGACGTGCCGACGGAATCTCGCGCAGCATCGGCGCCAGTTCGCGGATCGGCTGCACCGTGTGCTTCTCGATGCCGAAATTGAGCTTGGCGGCAAAACGCACGGCGCGCAGCATGCGCACCGGGTCTTCCTGGTAGCGCTGCTTCGGATCACCGATCAGACGGATCAGGTGATTGCGGATGTCGTGTACGCCGTTGGCGTAGTCGAGGATGCGCTCGCTGACCGGATCGTAATACAGGGCGTTGATGGTGAAGTCGCGGCGTTGCGCGTCTTCTTCCAGGGTGCCGTAAACGTTGTCGCGCAGAATGCGCCCGCTCTCGTTACGCGAAGACTGGTTGCTGTCTTCGTCGTCTTCGTTGACCGGGTGATTGGCGCGGAAGGTCGCGACTTCGATGATTTCGCGACCGAAATGGATGTGCACCAGTTTGAAGCGACGGCCAATGATCCGCGCATTGCGGAATTCGGCACGGACTTGCTCGGGGGTGGCGCTGGTGGCGACGTCGAAATCCTTGGGCGTGATGCCCAGCAGCATGTCACGCACGCAACCGCCGACCAGATAAGCCTGGTAACCGGCACCTTGCAGGCGTTCGACGATATTCACCGCGTAGCGGCTGAATTGCGTTTTCTGCAGCGAATGTTGGCCGCTGTTGAGCACTTCAGGGGTGCTGCGGATGTGTTGCGTACGACGCACGGGAGTTCGGAATGACTGGAACAGCTTCTTCAGCATGGGATGCACTGTTTGAAGGAATGTTCGGCCATACCAAAGAATGACCGCATGATGGGCGCAGATTCTAGCATTTAGTCGGGGGATGGTGTAGGACACGGCAGATTTGAGCTGTAAGCCGCAAGCTGCAAGGGTCGAGCAAGGGAAATTCGAAGGATTTTGCCGGGAGGGAGAAACTACAAGGGGAGCCGAAGCTCCCCAAGAAGTAGTTGCGTGCTCTTTTTATTATTGATTCGGGCTTCTTGTTTTTGTTGAGTGCCCTCGCCACGAAGTGTTTCCTTCGTGACCCTCCCAATCGGGAGCCAAGAGCAAACGGATTGCTTTGGTCGCTGAATTGCAGTGATCTCTCGATCCAACCAGTACAGGCTCTGTCTTAGGACAGTTTTTGTTGTTCTCGGCCTGGTCGTGGGGCAAGCCCCAAATACAACGCCTCTCCAAAAGAATCAGTTAGCTGCGCCTCTCGCCGTCTTGTTTTTATTGTGCGTGAGTCGATTCGTCTTATTTTTATTGTCTTGTGCATTGCTTGTTATTGTTCTTGTACCAAACATATAGCAGGGGCCGTGCCAACTTTTGCGAAACCCAATAAAACAAGGGGTTAGGTCGATATAACCGTTTTGTCGGGGCGAAAAAAAGCCGGGGTTTCGTTACCGATAACCCCGGCTTCTGTTACGTGAATCGACTGAGGTAACAGTTTTTTCACATCTTCAAGCGTTACCCGCACACTCGACAGGTAACGTTCAGCTCTCGCTGGCGACCCCGGTCTTGCGCCGTGGGATGCCTAGACGCTGACGGCGCTCCCACAGACATTTACGGCTGACGCCCAGTTTGCGCGCCAGTTCGGTCTCGGTCATGTGGTCCTGATGCTCGAGAACGAAGTGCTGAAAGTAGTCTTCCAGCGACAGGTCTTCGGTCGGCTCGTGGCTGCTGTTGCTGGCGTTACCCGGCGTTTGCGGTGGCAGACCGATGAACTCGTCGTCTTCCAGATCGCTCAGCTCGATGTCGATGCCCAGCAGGTCGGCGGAGATTTCCGGGCTTTCGCTCAGAATCACCGCGCGCTCGACTGCGTTTTCCAGTTCACGCACGTTACCCGGCCAGGAATAATGACGAATCGCCTGTTCGGCATCCGCGGCAAATTTCAGGTCGGTACGGTTGATGCGCGCACTTTGGCGAGCGAGGAAAGCCGTGGCGATCTCGTTGACGTCGGCGCCGCGCTCGCGCAGGGCCGGCAGTTTTAACGCGATCACGTGCAGACGGTAATAAAGGTCTTCACGGAACTGGCCGATTTTCGCCAGGCTCTTCAGGTCCCGGTGAGTGGCCGCGATCAGGCGTACATCGACCTTCTGCGACTGCACCGAGCCAACACGGCGAATTTCGCCTTCCTGCAACACACGCAGCAGGCGAGCCTGAGCTTCCAGCGGCAGTTCGCCGATTTCGTCGAGGAACAAGGTGCCGCCGTCCGCCGCTTCGACCAGACCGGCACGCCCGGCGCTGGCGCCGGTGAATGCGCCTTTCTCGTGGCCGAACAGTTCGGACTCGATCAGGCTTTCCGGAATGGCTGCGCAGTTCACCGAGATCATCGGCGCCTTGGCGCGTTTCGACAGGTTGTGCAGGGCGCGGGCCACCAGTTCTTTACCGGTGCCGGACTCGCCCTGGATCAACACATTGGAATCGGTTGGCGCGACTTTGCGGATCTTGCTGTACAGATCCTGCATCGGTGGGCAGGAACCGATGATGCCAATCTCGCCATTGCTGTTGTCGACGGCAGATTTGCCGCTGCCATTGGCCGGTTTACTGGCAACTGCTTCGCCAGCAGCCGGTGCCGATTGGCGATCACGCAGGATCCGCGCGACAGCCTGAAGCATTTCATCGTGGTCGAAAGGCTTGGCGATGTAGTCCACCGCGCCCATCTTCATCGAGTCGACCGCCGAGCGCAGACTGGCATAACTGGTCATGATCAGCACCGGTGTGCCCTGGCCGAGCTTGATCAGCTCAGTACCCGGCGCGCCCGGCAAACGCAGATCGCTGACGATCAGATCGAACGTAGGAATGGTGAAGCGTTCTTGTGCTTCCTGCACTGAACCGGCTTCGCTGACCTGGTACTGGTTGCGTTCCAGCAGGCGGCGCAAGGCGGAGCGGATAATTGTTTCGTCTTCGACGATCAAAATGTGCGGCATTGATTCGATACTCTCGACGGTCTCAGTTCACAGCGGACGTCGCTTCGACATGACGCGGTAAGGTCACCCGGATACGGGTGCCGCGTTGGCTTTGTACATCAGCCGGGCTGTCGATGGTGATTTGTCCATAATGCTCTTCAACGATGGAATAGACCAGTGCAAGGCCCAGACCGGTGCCTTCGCCAGGATCCTTGGTGGTGAAGAAGGGTTCGAACAATCTATCCATGATGTTCTTCGGAATACCGCTGCCTTCGTCTTCGACGATCAGATCGACCGTGTGTTCGCCGGCTTCGCTCTTGACCCGTACCGCACTGTGCGGCGGTGAGGCGTCGCGGGCGTTGGAGAGCAAGTTGATCAATACCTGGGCGAGTCGCTGCGGATCGCCCTCGACCCAATGATCAGGATCGCAGAGGTTGTAGAACTGCACCTCGAAATTGCGTCGGTTCAGGGCCAGCAGGCCGATTGCATCTTGAGCGACCTCTGCCAGACAAACGGGCTCGTCACTGTGCTGATGGCTGCCAGCGTGGGCGAAACTCATCAACGACTGGACGATGCGCGACACGCGTTTGGTCTGTTCGAGAATCTGCCCGCTGATTTCCGTCAGTTCGCCGTCATCTTCACGCTCTTCGCGCAGGTTTTGCGCAAGACAAGCAATGCCGGTGATCGGGTTGCCGATTTCGTGAGCCACACCCGCCGCGAGACGACCAATGCTGGCCAGACGCTCGGAGTGCACCAGTTTGTCTTCGAGCATCTGCGTTTCGGTCAAATCTTCGACCAGTAGCACCAGGCCGCTGTTACCCGGTGCCAACGGTTCGTCGATTGCCGCTTTGTGCAGGTTCAACCAGCGGGTTTGGCCATCGAGGGCCAAATGCTGTTTGTGCAAATGCTCGTCCGGCAGATCGATGAAACCTTGCAGCAGGCCTTTCCATGGCTCGCCGATGGTACTCAGGCGCGAACCGACCACGCGCTGTGCGGCGATTCCGGTGAGTTCTTCCATGGCCTTGTTCCACATCAGGATCTCTTGATCCTTGGCCAGCGAGCAGACGCCCATCGGCAGTTCTTGCAAGGTTTGGCGGTGGTAACGACGCAGGGCATCGAGTTCGGCGGCCAGGCCTGTGAGGCGCGAGTGGTAATCCTCGAGGCGGCTTTCGATGAAGTGGATGTCTTCGGTCACATAGTTTTCGCCACCCGCCTTGTAGGGCAGGAAGGTTTCCACCATGTCCTGCGCCACGCTCGGGCCCATCAGACCGGAAAGGTTGGCCTCGATACGGTCACGCAAACGGCGCAGTGCATAAGGACGGCGTTCGTCAAATGGTAGATAGAGGTCACGCAACGCTTGCTCGACTTCTTTCTGCGCAGCCTTGGCGCCCAGCGGTTTCGCCAGTTGTGTGGCGAATTCCTGTGGCGAGGCCGCATGCAGTTCACGGCGCTGCGGACGACGGACGTTGTCTACCGCACAGGCTTCGGCGGCGCTGGCTTCTTCCGGGCTGGCGTTGGTGAACAGCGAGATCAGCGTGAACATCAAGACGTTTGCAGCCAGCGAGGCGATTGCAGCCATGTGCCAACTGGTGTCGTCGAGCACGTAAATCATGTTCAGCAGCGGGATGTAGAAACCCTGCAGATTGCCGACCAGCGGCAGCAGCATGGTCACTACCCAGACCAGAATCCCCGCCAGCAGACCGGCGATAAAGCCGCGACGGTTGGCGGTCGGCCAGTACAACACCGACAACACCCCAGGCAGGAATTGCAGGGTTGCGACAAACGCGACGATGCCGAGGTTGGCCAGATCCTGCTCGGCGCCAAGCATCAGGTAGAAACCGAAACCGGCCATGATGATCGCGACGATCAGCGCGCGGCGGGTCCACTTCAGCCAGCGGTAGATGTTGCCTTCGGCCGGCGGCTGGTAGAGCGGCAAAACCAAGTGGTTCAGCGCCATGCCCGACAGCGCCAGCGTGGTGACGATGATCAGCCCGCTGGCCGCCGATAAACCGCCGACATAGGCGAGCAACGCCAGCGGTTTGCTGTTGGCGGCGATGCCGATGCCGAGGGTGAAGTATTCCGGGTTGGTTGTGGCACCGAGTTTGAGGCCGGCCCAGAGAATCAGCGGCACCGCCAGGCTCATCAGCAGCAGGAACAGCGGCAGGCCCCAGCTCGCACTGACCAGCGAGCGCGGGTTGAGGTTTTCGGTAAAAGTCATGTGATACATGTGCGGCATCACGATCGCCGAGGCAAAGAACACCAGCAACAACGTGCGCCACGGGCCTTCCTGCAACGGCGTGTGCAGCGCGGCGAGGGCAGTCTGGTTTTGCAGCAGCCAAATCTCAAGCTGTTGCGGGCCGTCGAACACGCCGTACAGCGCATACAGGCCGACGCCGCCGAGAGCGATCAGTTTGATCACCGACTCGAAGGCAATCGCAAACACCAGTCCTTCGTGCTTCTCACGGGTGGCGATATGCCGGGAGCCGAAGAAAATCGTGAACAGGATGATCAGCGCACAGAATGCCAGCGCGACGCGACTCTGGATCGGCTCGCCGGTCAGAATGCCGATGGAGTCGGCCACCGCCTGAATCTGCAACGCCAGCAGCGGCAGCACACCGATCAACATGAAAATCGTGGTCAGCGCGCCGGCCCAGGTGCTGCGAAAGCGAAACGCGAACAGATCCGCCAGCGACGACAGTTGATAGGTGCGGGTGATTTTCAGGATCGGATAGAGCAACACCGGCGCCAGCAGAAATGCGCCGGACACGCCGAGGTAACTGGACAGAAAGCCGTAGCCGTACTGATAGGCGAGGCCGACCGTGCCGTAGAACGCCCACGCACTGGCGTAAACCCCCAGCGACAAGGTGTACGTCAGCGGGTGGCGAATGATCGCCCGCGGGATCATGCCCCGTTCGCTGATCCAGGCGACGCCGAACAGCACCGCCAGGTACGCGGCGCTGATCAGGATCATCTGGGTCAGGCTAAAGCTCATCGGCATCTTTTTGGCTCTGCAGGATGAAGGTCACGACAATCAGGATCAGCCAGAGCAGATAGGGGCGATACCAGGCGCCCGTAGCGTCGATCCACCAATCCATGATGGCGGGGGAAAACAGGTAGATCCCCACGACTAAAAGCAGGACCAAGCGATAGATGTACATCCCGGCCTCTCTTTTTTATGCGCGTGCCCGAAAACGTGCGGCGATGGTAACGGATGGGCGCACGACTGCAAGTGTCGTCATAGCAGTTGCGCTTCGGGCAGGGTCAGTGTGCGCGGGATCTTCTTGGCATCCCAGTGTGCGCTGCCCCACTTGAGTAATTCTTGCGGTGAGGCGTGGGCCAGTTCAGCGCCAGGGTTTTGCCCCAGAGCACGCAGGGCGCGCAGCAACAATGGTGTGGCTTGATCGGCTTGCAGCGGCGGCGAGCGATAGGACTTGCCGAGTTTGTTGCCGTCCGGTTGGGTAATCAGCGGCAGGTGCAGATAGCGCGGCTGGCGCAACCCCAGCAACTCTTGCAGATAGAGTTGGCGCGGCGTCGAGTCGAGCAGGTCGGCACCACGCACGATGTCGGTGATACCTTGCCAGGCATCATCCAGCACCACCGCCAGTTGATAGGCGTAGAGACCGTCACGGCGGCGGATCACGAAATCGCCGACGTCGCGACCCAGATGCTGGCGGTATTCGCCTTGCACGCGGTCGATAAAGTGGTATTCCAGTTCGGGTACGCGCAGGCGGATAGCGGCGTCTTGCTGATCGTGGCCAGCATTGCGGCACAGGCCCGGATAAATCCCGTTATACGCTTCGAGCTGTTTGCGCGAGCACGTGCAGGCGTAGGCCAAGCCGTGATTGAACAGGCTGTTGAGCACGTCCGCGTAGGCGTCGTGGCGATCGCTCTGGCGCACCATGTCGCCGTCCCACTCGAAGCCGTAACTTTCCAGCGCCTTGAGAATTGCGGCTTGTGCGCCGGGTTCTTCGCGGGGTGGGTCGAGATCTTCCATGCGCACCAGCCAGCGACCGCCGACCGAGCGAGCGTCGAGGTAAGAGGCTAGGGCGGCAACCAGCGAACCGAAGTGCAAGTGGCCACTGGGGGTTGGGGCGAAGCGGCCGATGTAGGCGGGGGATATTTTGGCAGTCATGGAGACGAAGCTACTTTTCAGGCTATACGCAGGTCAACCTGTGGGAGTGAGCCTGCTCGCGATAGCGGTGTGACATTCAACACCGATATTGACCGACCCACCGCTATCGCGAGCAGGCTCACTCCTACAAAAGGCAAAAGGCAGAAACAAAAACGGAGCGTTCGCACGCTCCGTTTTTCGTTCAGGTCGAGATTACTTGCCGACCTGCTTTTCCTTGATTTCCGCCAAGGTCTTGCAGTCGATGCACAGATCCGCGGTTGGACGGGCTTCGAGGCGCTTGACGCCGATCTCGATGCCGCAGGACTCGCACCAGCCGTACTCTTCGTCCTGAATCAGCTCCAGGGTCTTGTCGATCTTCTTGATCAACTTGCGCTCGCGGTCGCGGGCGCGCAGCTCGAGGGCGAATTCTTCTTCCTGACTGGCACGGTCGGCCGGGTCAGGGAAGTTGGCCGCTTCGTCTTTCATGTGATCAACAGTACGGTCGACTTCCTGCATCAAGTCCTGTTTCCACTTGTTCAGGATCTTGGTGAAGTGCGCTCGCATCGGGGCGCCCATGTACTCTTCACCGGCCTTCGGAACATAAGGTTCGAAACCGCTGATCGTCGTTTGCTGCTGTTGCTTTGCTTGGGTGGGCATGAAATGGACCGCCTCTACTCTTGTAATCCATTGCGCAGGATTGCTCCATCACCGACACCTGCCGGCCCTGCGGCTGCAAGCGGGCGAACTTACCAGATCAATTCGGCCTGCGCTACTCCCGGATGTCGAGGCCCCGGCGGGTGGCGCTTGCAAATGTTTGGCAAGCCGTGTCTGGTGGTGCTGAAGACCTGTTCAATCACTGATTTTAGTCAATCCTGGAGCGTACGCTCATATCGTTACAGTCCAGCGTTCTTGAGGCTGTGACCGCTGCGGGTTCTCGCTCGTTCCGGCAGATGGGTAGAATCGTCTCTTTTTCCCTGCCGAAGGAAAACCAATGGCTCAGCCCTACAGTGCGCGCAGTCGTGCGATCGAACCGTTCCATGTGATGGCGCTGCTGGCGCGGGCCAATGAATTACAGGCTGAAGGCCACGACGTGATCCACCTGGAAATCGGCGAGCCGGACTTTACTACTGCCGAGCCGATCATCCGTGCCGGGCAGGCCGCTTTAACGGCGGGCAAGACCCGTTACACCGCTGCGCGCGGCATTCCTGAATTGCGCGAGGCGATTTCCGGTTTTTACCAATCGCGCTATGGCCTGAACATCGATCCGCGGCGGATTCTGATCACGCCGGGCGGTTCCGGTGCGCTGTTGCTGGCCAGCGCTTTGCTGGTCGATCCAGGTAAACACTGGCTGCTGGCGGATCCGGGTTATCCGTGTAACCGGCATTTTCTGCGCCTGGTGGAAGGTGCCGCGCAGCTTGTTCCTGTAGGGCCGGACGTGCGCTATCAGTTGACTCCGGATCTGGTCGAGCGTCATTGGGATCACGACAGCGTCGGTGCATTGGTCGCTTCGCCGGCCAACCCGACCGGGACGATCCTGACCCGCGATGAGCTGGGCGGGTTATCCACAGCCATCAAGGCGAAACACGGGCATCTGCTGGTGGACGAGATCTATCACGGTCTGACTTACGGCACCGATGCTGCGAGCGTGCTGGAAGTCGATGACAGCGCTTTTGTGTTGAACAGTTTCTCCAAATATTTCGGCATGACCGGCTGGCGTCTCGGCTGGCTGGTGGCGCCGGATGCTGCCGTCAGCGAGCTGGAAAAACTGGCGCAGAACCTCTACATCAGCGCGCCGAGCATGGCCCAATATGCGGCGTTGGCCTGTTTCGAACCGGACACCATCGCCATTCTGGAAGAGCGCCGGACCGAATTTGGTCGCCGCCGTGATTTCCTCCTGCCAGCGTTGCGCGAGTTGGGTTTCAACATCGCCGTGGAGCCGGAAGGCGCGTTCTATCTTTACGCCGATATCAGCCAGTTCGGCGGCGATGCCTTCGCGTTCTGCCGACATTTTCTCGAAACCGAACATGTAGCGTTCACCCCGGGTCTGGATTTCGGTCGCTATCAGGCCAGCCACCATGTGCGTTTCGCCTACACGCAAAACCTCCCTCGCCTACAGGAAGCGGTGGAGCGTATTGCCCGTGGCTTGAAGAGCTGGCAAGGCTGATGCGTTTTTATCCTCCTCTGGAAGAGGCGCGACTGATCCGTCGTTACAAGCGTTTTCTCGCCGATATCGAAACCGTTGACGGCGAGTTGCTGACCATTCACTGCCCGAACACTGGTTCGATGCTCAACTGTCAGGTCGAAGGCGGGCAGGTCTGGTTCAGCCGCTCAAATGACCCGAAACGTAAATTACCGGGCACTTGGGAAATTGGTGAAACCCCGCAGGGCCGCTTGTTCTGCGTGAACACTGCGCGGGCCAACGGTTTGGTCGAAGAGGCGTTGCAGGCGGGTGTGATCACCGAGTTGAACGGTTTCACCGCGTTGAAGCGCGAAGTCGCGTACGGCCAGGAAAAAAGCCGCATCGATTTTCGCCTCGAATACCCGAGCGGCCCGGCCTATGTGGAAGTGAAAAGCGTCACGCTGGGTTTCGACGGCACAGCGGTGGCGGCGTTTCCCGATGCGGTGACCCAGCGCGGCGCCAAACATCTGCGTGAGCTGGCGCATCTGGCGCGGGATGGGATTCGAGCGGTGCAGTTGTATTGCGTCAATCTGACCGGGATTGACGCGGTGCGGCCGGCGAAGGAAATCGATTCGGCCTACGCCGATGCGCTTCTCGAAGCGGTGGCTTGTGGCGTTGAGGTGCTGGCGTATGGCGTGCGGCTGGACCATGAAGAGATGGTCATCGACCGGCGTCTCGACGTGCTGCTTAACGGTTAAACATCGATCCACAGCCCTTGCGCATCTTCCCGGCAAGAAATGGCGGTGAGTGTTTGCCCGGCGCAGGGGCCGGCGACGCATTCACCGTCCTCGATCAGAAACAGGGCGCCGTGGGTGGCGCACTGGATCAGGCTGTTGCTCGGGTCGAGAAACCGGTCGGGTTGCCATTCCAGGCCCACGCCCCGGTGCGGGCAGCGATTGAGGTAGACATAGACCTGACCATTGCGACGTACGGCAAACAGCTTTTTTCCGTCGATCTCGAATCCACGACTTTTCGCTTCGGCCAGATCGGCGCCTGCGCAGAGAAGCTTCATGGCTATCCTCTAGTGTCCGCTCGTTTCTGGATATGTCCGAGCTTGACGTTTAAATGCAAACAATTATCAAATGGCGGCCTTCACCCGCAGGTGTCTGGCAGATGTCGAGGATACTTGGCCTGCCATCCGGATGCCCGGGAAAAAACCTTATTCAAGGAAGCTGTGTATGCGCCTGAGTACCCGCGTTGCCGTGCTGTGTGTCGGACTTTTTGTCAGCCACCAGGCTGCAGCGGCCGATTTGCCGCAACGTTGGGTCAGCGCCGGCGGTGCGCTGTCGGAGTGGGTAACAGCATTGGGCGGCGAGTCGAAACTGGTTGGCGTCGATACCACCAGCCAGCATCCGGAGTCGTTGAAGGCGCTGCCAAGCATTGGTTATCAGCGCAGCCTTTCCGCTGAAGGCATTCTCAGCCTGCGTCCGGACATTCTCATCGGCACTGAAGAAATGGGCCCGCCACCGGTACTGTCGCAGGTAAAAGCGGCCAAGGTTCAGGTGGCGTTGTTTTCGGCTCAGCCAGATCTGCCAACGCTGGAGAAAAACGTTACTCATTTGGGCCAATTGCTCGGCGCACAGGCTCAGGCCGCGCAACTGCTGCACAGTTATCAACAGCAACTCGATGCGCAGAAGGCTCGGGTTACTGAAGTGCAGACTAAACAAAAAGCGCCGGGTGTGCTGCTGTTGCTTGGACATGCCGGTGGCAAGCCATTGATTGCTGGCAAGGACACCGCCGCCGACTGGTTGCTGCAACAGGCGGGCGGACATAACCTGGCGACGCATACGGGTTACAAGCCGTTTTCCGTGGAATCCCTCGCCAGTCTCGATCCTGAAGTGCTGGTGTTCGCCGACCGTGCGTTGACCGGTGAGACGGCGAAAGCGGCGTTGTTCAAGGAAAACCCGATTCTCAATTCAAGTCGCGCCGCGAAGACCGGGCGTGTGCTGGAGCTGGATCCGACCCTGCTGGTCGGTGGGCTCGGGCCGCGTTTGCCAGCGGCGCTGAAAACCCTGACTGACGGTTTCTACCCGGCCAAGAGCGGCCAATGACCACACTGGTAAAACCCCGTGGCTTGTTCATTGGCCTGACGCTCCTGTGTTTATTGGCGATCTGGCTATCGTTGGCACTCGGGCCCGTCAGTCTGCCGCTGTTCGACACGTTGCGTGCCGCGTTACGCATGATTGGTGTGCCGTTGGCACCGGACGGACTGGAGCAGGCTGAACTGATCCTTGGGCAGATTCGTCTGCCGCGAACGCTGCTGGGGCTTGCAGTGGGCGGTGTGCTGGCGTTGTCTGGCGTGGCGATGCAGGGCTTGTTTCGTAACCCGCTGGCCGATCCGGGACTGGTCGGTGTTTCCAGCGGAGCGGCATTGGGCGCAGCGATCGCGATTGTCGGCGGTGCTTTTTTTGGCGGCCTGCCGGAATGGATCGGGCCGTATCTGCTGTCGGTCTGCGCGTTTCTCGGCGGCCTCGGCGTGACGGCGCTGGTGTATCGACTGGGTCGCCGTAATGGCCAGACCAACGTCGCTACCATGTTGCTGGCGGGCATCGCACTGACGGCGCTGGCCGGTTCGGCGGTGGGGCTGTTCACTTATCTGGCGGATGACGCGACCTTGCGTACGCTGACGTTCTGGAACCTCGGCAGTCTCAACGGCGCCAGTTACGCGCGGTTGTGGCCATTGCTGATCATCAGCGCCGGCGTGGCGTTGTGGTTGCCGCGTCGCGCCAAAGCGCTGAATGCCTTGCTGCTCGGGGAATCCGAGGCTGGTCATTTGGGCATTGATGTCGAGCGGCTCAAGCGTGAATTGGTGTTTTGCACGGCGCTGGGGGTTGGCGCAGCAGTGGCGGCCGCCGGGATGATCGGTTTTGTCGGGCTGGTGGTGCCGCATCTGGTGCGCTTGCTGGCGGGGCCAGATCACAAAGTGTTGCTGCCGGCCTCCGTGCTGGCGGGAGCGAGCCTGTTGCTGTTGGCTGATCTGGTCGCGCGGCTGGCGCTGGCACCGGCAGAGTTGCCGATCGGCATCGTCACCGCGTTTATCGGTGCGCCGTTCTTCCTCTATTTGCTGCTGCGAGGGCGTGCCTGATGTTGCGTGCGCAGAATCTGCACATCCAGCGTGGTCGCAAGGCTGTGCTCAGCGATGTCTCGTTGCAGCTCGAGTCGGGTGAAGTGCTCGGTGTGCTTGGGCCGAACGGTGCTGGCAAAAGTACGTTACTCGGTGCCTTGTGCGGTGAGCTGGCAGCGAGCGCGGGCGGGGTTTCACTCGACGGGCAAGCGTTGAGTCACTGGACTGGCCCGCAGCGCGCGCAACGACTGGCGGTGTTGCCTCAGGCATCGACCCTGGATTTTGCTTTTCGCGTTGAGGAAGTGGTCGGCATGGGCCGCTTGCCTTGGCAAAGCGGGCGGGTGCGGGATGCCGAAATCATCGCACAGGCATTGACGGCAGCGGATGCCGGGCACTTGAGCGGTCGCAGTTATCTGGCGTTGTCCGGGGGCGAGCGTCAGCGTGTGCATCTGGCGCGGGTGCTCGCGCAGCTTTGGCCGGGGCAGGCCGGGCAGACACTGTTGCTGGATGAGCCGACTTCGATGCTTGATCCGCTGCATCAACATACGACACTGCAGGCCGTACGCGAGTTTGCCGATCGTGGCGCGGCGGTGTTGGTGATCCTGCATGATCTGAATCTGGCGGCGCGTTATTGTGATCGCATTCTGCTGCTGGAAGGTGGGTGTCCGGTGGCGCTGGATACACCGCAGCAGGTTTTGCGTCCGGACACGCTTCAGGCCGTATTCGGTCTCGAAGTGTTGGTGCAGCCGCATCCGGAGCGCGGGCATCCGCTGATCATCGCCCGCTGACAGGATCCTTGAGGTGATGGCATGCGTGGGTTGTGGTTGTTGGCGGTGATGTTACTTGCGGGGTGTCAGCATGTTGCGGCGCCACCGCCGATCAGTGGCGAGATTCGCGACCTGCGCAACGGTCAGGTGCTGACGGCACAGCAGTTGCTGACGCGTCTTGTCGAGTCTGAACGGCTGATTATCGGTGAGCAGCATGACAACGCCGATCATCACGCCGCGCAATTGTGGCTGTTGCGCTCGCTCGGTGAGCAGCGGCCGCAGGGCAGTCTGTTACTGGAAATGCTCACGCCGGATCAGCAGCCTCGCATTGATCAAGTGCGCCAGGCTGCAACGCCGCCCGCGGACTTCCCTGGCGCATTGGCCTGGAAGGACGGCTGGGACTGGAATCTCTATGGACCCATTGTCCGCTTCGCGCTGACTCAGCCGTATCCACTGCTGGCGGCGAATCTGGATAGCGCTGAAATCCGCGCCTTCTATCGTGATCCGCCGGTGTTAAAGGGGACGCGCAGCAATACGGAATCCGTGAAAGCCGTTTTGCTGGAACAGATCAGCGATTCCCATTGTGGCCTGCTGCCCGAATCACAGATGCCGGCGATGCTCGCCGTTCAGCAACAACGTGATCGGCGTATGGCCGAGCGTCTGCTGGCGGCTCCTTCACCTTCAGTCCTGCTGGCCGGTGCGTGGCATGCGCGCAAGGACGTCGGCGTGCCGTTGCATGTTGTTGATCTGGGCGCCGCCCAGGCACCCACCGTGTTGCTGTTGGCGGAGCATGGCTCCGAGGTAACGGCTGCGATGGCCGATTACGTTTGGTACACGCCGGCCACGCCAAAACAGGATTACTGCGAGCAGATGCGTAAACAGTTCGGCAAATGACTTTTCCACAGGCAAAAAAAGACCCGGTAAAAACCGGGTCAAATAACCGTGATTAGCCTGATGAGGAGATAATCTGAGAGTCCGAACCAAGGGCTTTTCAGAATATCGACTGATCTCGCGACCAGTTGTGATAATCATAGCGATTCTCATTACCGAGTCAACAACTGTTTTTCCGTTTCTTTGAAATCGTCTTGAAAATGGTCGGTACGCCCCGCAAACAAAGACTTTTAGCATTGACCTTCAGTCGGTGTCATTTGCGTGATCAGCCGATTCAACTGGCCGATCCGCCGTGCCATGCTCTCGATCAGGCTGTGGGCGATCTTTGGATTGGTGCGGGTCATGCTCAAAAAATGATCACCGGGAATCAGCATTACCGTGCTCGGTTCTCGTGCGATCACCGTGGCATTGCGTGGTTCGCCGGTAAACACGGCCATGGCACCGAAAATCTCGTCTTTGGCCACATCTCCCACCTTATGCCCGTCGACAAACGCTTCGGCATGCCCGTCGATGATCACGAACACGTGATCAGCCGCGTCCCCTTGGTTAATCAGGATTTCACCCGCCTCGACCCGTTTGAAGCCATTGGTGCTGCGAAACTCGCGCGGTTTCAGTTCCGCGACGGCATGGGCGAGGATCGCCATCTGCCCCAGCAGATACTCTAGAAACTGGTCTGTCCGATGAGCGTCGGCATACACATGCTGGAAAACCTCACGGCGCCAATAGGGCGTCAAGCGCAACGCCCCGTCACTGCACAAACGGCAATCAGCCCAGTCCTCACCTTGCTGAAGGCCGATCAAATCGCCGTCCTGCCAATAAAACAGCGGACGGGCGCCGATACAGCCGTTGATCATCCCTTCATTCAGCATGAATAGCTGATCGGCGGGTAACTGCGTCAGCAAATCATCCGCCGCCTCCAGTTCCAGCATCGGCCCGCAAGGCGCCAAATCGCGCAGCCACAGTGCGGGCAAGCTCTGCAAACGGTTGATCAAGGCATCGGCGCAGGCCGATTGTTCCCCCAGTAAATACATGACGGTCAATGCCCGCTCAGTTCTTGTGGCGCGAGGAAATGGCTTCGAGTTGCTTGTTGAGGGCGTCCTTGCGTTCGGCGGGGATGTCGTTCCAGTGCACATCCATCAGCGCGCCTTCGATCGCATACAACAACACCTTCGATGCACGAAACCCGCGGGTACGCACAGCCCGATAGGCGTCCACCGCGCCCAGGCGACGCAAGTCCGAGGCGCTGTGGATGCCCACGGCATGCAGCCATTGCGCCGACGTCTTGCCAAGATTCTTCAGGTGTTGCAGTTCATCATTCATCAAGCCTCCTTGCGACGGCCGAATGGTGCGTGGGCGAGCTTCTCAGGAGTGTAGCCATCAGTAGGAAAAGCGTGATTGTTTGGTCGGATTCAACGCAAACGCTTCTAAGAAAGGGCGCTTGAAAGGCCTGCGAACGCAGAAAGAAGGGGAAAAAACACATATCAATGTAGGAGTGAGCCTGCTCGCGATAGCGGACTGGCAGGCACACATGTGTTGAATGTTAGACCGCTATCGCGAGCAGGCTCACGCCTACAGGGTGGGCGTCGTGTCAGAGGGGAGGCGACTGTCAGCGGGTGCGATAGCGCAGGCGCGTGCCGAAATTCATCGACATCAGAATCTCGTCAGCGCTCAGTTCCGGCGGGAAGTAAGCCCCGGAAATCTGCGCGTGAGCCAGGCTCGCGCCTTCCAGCGACGCATTGCGGAAATCGATGCCTCGCAGATCGGCAGAACGGAAATACGCGTCCCTGAAATCCACGCCATCGGCATTCAGTTCACGCAAATCAAGACCACGGAAATCGCCGCCGACCATGTCGATCGGGCCATCTTGTGGGCGCTCTTTGTTGAAACCTGTGATGTCGTCTTTGTGCAGCAAGGCATATAGCGGGGTGTCGAGAAGTTTCGGCTGGCTCATGTCATATCACCGTTGGTTTTATGACGCCAGTATAGTGCCACTATTTGACGGCCGTGAAGCAAGCGAGGGCTTCACGGCCGAAATAGTTTCTTACAGGCCAGGCAGGCGTTGACGAATCTGCGCGACCACGGTGTCCAGCATGCCGGATTCATTGGTCTGTACGCGTTTGCTGCGCAGGATTTCTTCCGGCGTCAGCGCTTCGCGATTGGCCTGCTGCGCTTCGATCACCGCCAGGGTGGCGTCGGACGGATCCTTTTGGTCGGCCTGACGGATCGCCAGCCAGCTCTCGATCACCGCTTGTGGCGCGTTGCAATCGAGGATCAGGAATGGCGTGCCGGTGGCTTCGGCAATTTTTGCCGCGTTGTCGCGTTGTTCGCGTTTGAGGTAAGTCGCGTCAATGACCACCGGGAAACCAGCGTGCAGGATCACTTCAGCGATTTCATGCAGACGCGCGTAAGTGGCGGCGCTGGCGTCGGCACTGTAAATGCCGGCCTGCACATCATTAGCAACAGTTTGCTCACCGAACAGACGCTTGCGTTCTACGTCCGAACGCAGGCGGATGGCACCCAGCGCTTCGACCAGACGCATGGCCACGTGGCTCTTGCCGACAGCGGAAACGCCGTGGGTAATCGCCATGAAGCGCGATGGAATGGTGCTGTAGCTTTCCGCCAGGTTGGCGTAGTTGCGGTACTGGCGCAGGGTGGTGGCGCGCTGCACCGGGGTCGCGTCAGCCGGCATGCTGAACAGGGCAACCTTGGCACGCACCAGTGCACGGTAGGCTTTATAGAAGTTCAGCACTTCCAGGCCCTGATAGTCGCCAGTCAGCTCCAGATATTGGCTGATGAAGCGGCGCGCCAGGGATTTCAGACCACGGTCTTCCAGGTCCATCGCGAGGAAACCGGTGTCGGCCCAGACGTCAGTGAAGCGGAACGGTTCGTTGAACTCGATGCAGTCGAAGATCACCACTTTGCCGTCGATAACCGTGGCGTTGCCCAGGTGGATGTCACCGTGGCATTCACGGGTGAAACCCTCGGTCTTGCGCTGAGCGAACAGTGGCTTGAGACGTTCGAAGCTGCTTTCGGCCCAGGCTTTCAGTGCATCGAGTTGCAGCAGATCGTTTTTGTCGCTGAGAAACGGCAGGATCTGTTCGAAGTTTTGCGAGACCGGCGCCATCACACTGTCCGGGGTGCCGGCGTCGTGTTCGGCCGGGACCTTTGGCGCGGTGAGGTGGAAGCGTGCGATCTGCTCTGCCATCTCGTCGATGTGCCGAGTCGTCAGCTCACCGTTGGCTTGCAAGGTGCTGAGCAAACCGCTCTGCGGGAATTGACGCATTTTCAGTACGTATTCGATGGCCGGACCGTCGCCGCCCAGTTGCGGTGCTTCAAGGCTGCCGGTGACTGGCAACACTTCCAGATACAAATCATCGGTCAGGCGCTGGTTCAAACGCAGCTCTTCCGCACAGAAATGCGCGCGCGATTCGAGGCCAGTGAAGTCGAGGAAGCCGAAATTAACCGGCTTCTTCATTTTATAAGCGAAGGGACCGGTGAGGATCACCCACGAGATATGGGTTTCGATGACCTGAAACCCTTCGACAGGGTGCGGGTAGAGGGCCGGGTTTTGCAGGGCAGCGATCAGAGACTGGCTCACGGGCGATCCTTCAGAGACTGGGGGAAATTCGAGGCCGCCATTATGGCCGCTCGCCAGCCCGACGCAAACCTCGGAGCGCTCCTGTTGAGGATGAATAAAGTGCGTATAATCCGCCGCCATGACTCGAACTCGATCCCCCCGTACCAAGAAAAAACCACCCTCCAAGGGCCTTAGCCCATGGTTGAGCTGGGCCATTAAACTCAGTCTGGTCGGCCTTGTCGTGCTGGCTGGCTTCGCCGTTTACCTCGATGCCGTGGTGCAGGAGAAGTTCTCCGGCAAGCGCTGGACCATCCCGGCCAAGGTTTACGCGCGGCCGCTCGAGCTGTTCGTCGGACAAAAGCTCAGCAAGGACGACTTCCTTACCGAACTCGATGCCCTCGGTTATCGCCGCGAAGCCGTGAGCAATGGTCCCGGCGCGGCAGCCGTCAGCGGCAATACCGTCGATCTGAATACCCGTGGCTTCCAGTTCTATGAAGGCCTGGAAAAACCGCAGCCGGTGCGCGTGCGTTTCTCTGGCGATTATGTGGCTGAGCTGTCGGCGACCAACGGATCGAAATTGTCTGTGGTGCGCCTCGAACCGCTGATGATCGGCGGTATTTATCCGAAGAATCTTGAAGACCGCATTCTGATCAAGCTCGATCAAGTGCCGCCGTATCTGCTCGAAACTCTGATCGCTGTCGAAGATCGCGACTTCTATAGCCACTGGGGCGTGTCGCCGAAGTCGATTGCCCGGGCTATCTGGGTCAACACCTCGGGCGGCAAGATGACGCAGGGCGGCAGTACGCTGACCCAGCAGTTGGTGAAAAACTTCTACCTGACCAATGAACGCAGCCTGACCCGCAAGCTCACCGAAGCGATGATGGCGATGCTGCTGGAGCTGCATTACGACAAAAAGGAAATCCTTGAGGCCTACCTCAACGAAGTCTTCGTCGGGCAGGATGGTCAGCGCGCGGTGCACGGTTTCGGTCTGGCCAGCCAGTTCTTCTTTGGGCAGCCATTGTCCGAGCTGAAGCTGCATCAGGTGGCGATGCTGGTCGGCATGGTCAAAGGTCCGTCCTACTACAACCCGCGTCGCAATCCTGAGCGCGCGCTGGAGCGGCGTAACCTGGTGCTCGACGTGCTTGAGCAGCAAGGCGTGGCGACGGCCGAACAGGTTGAAGCGGCGAAGAAAATGCCGCTGGGCGTGACTACTCGCGGCAAGCTCGCCGACAGCTCGTTCCCGGGCTTTATCGATCTGGTCAAACGCCAGTTGCGTGAAGACTATCGCGACGAAGACTTGACCGAAGAAGGTCTGCGCATCTTCACCAGCTTCGACCCGATCCTGCAGATGAAAGCCGAGGCCTCGGTAAACGACACCTTTAAACGTCTGTCCGGGCGCAAGGGCTCCGACGATGTCGAAGCGGCGATGGTCGTGACCAATCCGGAAACCGGCGAGGTCCAGGCAATGATCGGCAGTCGTCAGGCCAGTTATGCCGGTTTCAACCGCGCACTGGATGCCGTGCGACCGATCGGCTCGTTGATCAAGCCTGCGGTTTATCTGACTGCGCTGGAAAAGCCGAGCCAGTACACCCTGACCAGTTGGCTGTCTGATGATCCGTTGTCGGTCAAAGGCGCGAACGGTCAGGTGTGGAAACCGCAGAACTATGATCGCCGCTCCCACGGCACCGTGTTCCTTTATCAGGGGCTGGCGCATTCCTACAACCTGTCGACCTCGCGTCTGGGTCTGGAAGTTGGCGTACCTAACGTACTCAAGACCTTGGGTCGTCTGGGCGTGACGCGTGAGTTCCCGGCATTCCCGTCGATGTTGCTTGGCGCCGGTGGCATGACCCCGATCGAAGTCGCGACCATGTACCAGACGCTGGCCAACGGTGGTTTCAACACGCCGATGCGTGGCATTCGCAGTGTACTGACCGCCGAGGGCGAGCCGCTCAAGCGTTATCCGTTTCAGATCGAGCAGCGCTTCGATCCGGCGTCCATCTATCTGATCCAGAACGCCATGCAGCGCGTGATGCGTGAAGGTACCGGCAGCTCGGTTTATAACGTGTTGCCGAAGACCCTGACGCTGGCGGGCAAGACCGGTACCAGTAACGATTCCCGGGATAGCTGGTTCGCCGGTTTCAGTCAGGATCTGCTGGCGGTGGTCTGGTTGGGGCGCGATGACAACGGCAAGACGCCGTTCACCGGGGCCACCGGTGCGTTGCAGGTCTGGACCAGTTTCATGCGCAAGGCCGATCCGCTACCGCTGGACATGCCGCAGCCGGACAATGTCGTACAGGCTTGGGTCGATTCGCGTACCGGGCAGGGCTCCGATGCCAACTGTCCGGGGGCGGTGCAGATGCCGTATATTCGCGGCAGCGAACCGCCACCCGGCGCCGCGTGTGCGGGCGAAACGCCTGCCTCCGGCGAGTCGGTGATGGATTGGGTCAAGGGCTGGATGAATTAAGCAAAGAGGGTTTCAAGTGAACAAGTGGTTGATTCCAGCGGTGACCGCCGTGGCTTTGCTCAGCGGCTGCTCTACCGTACAGCGTGGTTCGATTCCGGTTGTTGACTCCGGTACTACGGTGTCCAACAGCGAACGTATTTCGGCCAATGGCGGCTTCCGTCAAACGACGGTGAAGCGTCCGGCACAGGGCCAGACCCAGGCGATTCCGCAAGGTGACACTGGCGTGGTGGTGATGGTGCCGGGTGGCGGCGCGACGACTTCTGCGCCAATCAGCTCCTCGCCAATCGTGCCGGGTCCGGCGTCCGGTGGTATCACGCCTGGGCCGTACAACCCATCAGCAGTTGAATCGGCGCCGATCAACTCGGGCACTTACAACATGCCTTCGACGCCGAGCGGAATTCCTTCGGCCAGCAGTGGCGGTGGACTTTCCGCCGACGAGCAACTGGATGGTCCGGTGCTCGCCTTGCTGACAACAGCGCAGCAACAACAGGCCGGCGGCGACCTCAACGGTGCGTCCTCCAGCCTGGAGCGTGCTCAGCGTGTTGCCCCGCGTGAGCCGCAAGTGCTTTATCGCTTGGCGCAGGTGCGCATGGCCCAAGGTGATGCGCCACAAGCGGAGCAATTCGCTCGGCGCGCGCTGACGATGGCCAACGGTCGCCCGGACCTGCAGGCCAACCTGTGGGAAGTCATCGCTCAGTCCCGTGAGAAACAAGGCGATTCAGCGGGCGCCGCTCAGGCCCGTCAGAAGGCCAAGGTTTCGCTGTGATGGATGCCCGTTTCCCGAAAATCGCCGATCAGCTGTTGCTGATTGAGCGTGAACTGCGCACTCAAGGCTGGTGGGACGAGGTTCAGCCGTCGGTGGAAGCGTTGAGCAGTGTCGAGCCGTTTTCGGTCGATACGCTCGACTTCGAGCAATGGCTGCAATGGATCTTCCTGCCGAAGATGAAATACATCCTTGAGCAGGACCAGCCGTTGCCGAATGCCTCGGGGATTCAGGAAATGGCTGAAATGGTCTTTGCCCAGCGCAACCTGGGTGGCAAGGATCGTCAGCTTCAGGTGCTGCTCAAAGAGTTTGACCTGTTGATCACTGCCTCGCGCTAATACCGATTCTGTGTAGGAGCTGCCGAAGGCTGCGATCTATTGAACTTTAAAGTCAAAAGATCGCAGCCTCGTTTCACTCGACAGCTCCTACAGTCCTGCAGATGGCTATTGGCAATTCTCGGCTATCTGTTTCTGAGCCTCGACAATGCGTTCCTGACGCTGCGCATCATCCAGCCGTCGCATCTGTCCCTCCACCTCTTCCCTCAAACGCGGATTGTTCTGCAATTGCGCAAGGTTCGTGCGTGCCTGCTCGCAAAACTGTTTGAGCTGCTCCTGTTGGTCCGCGACCTGTTTCTTCACTTTGTCGTCGATAGCCTTCTGGTCACCGAGTACACCGCTGCCCGGCATTGCCGCCGGTGTGGTCGGAGGCGAGGAGGGCGTCTGCATTGTCGTCGATGGCTGACCCGGTGGCGGCTGCGCATCGAAGTGCGTGACACCCTGGGCATCGACCCATTTGTAGATTTGAGCGGCCATGCACCATGGGCTGAGGCCGATCAGCAGAGTAAGGAGGAGCGTTCGCATGCTGATTCCTTGGCAAAATTGCGCAATTGACACTAACAGAGTAGCGGTTTTCAGGTTTTTTCTTGCGTTCTCATGTGCTTACCCACAATTAACCACACAGACGACTTGACTTGGAGAGGGCGAAACAGAAGAATCCAAAGTCCGCTGTAGAGGGACTGCCAGAAGCAGACCCACTCGGTAGATCATGAGGCGCACATCCGCGCCGACCTGTTACACCCGCAACGCGTTACCTCGCGCTGGGTGGGAAAGGCCCGCAACACTTGGGACGATCCCAATACTTGCTCAGTCAGTGCTGACGTAGTCGGCGACCACCGTCGCTCATGCTCTGCCGAGAAGTAAACCTATTAAGACCCGCCCCTTTTTTGTGGACGGTATTCTGGCGTTTTAGAGGTGAACAACGTGGAGCTTTTATCTGGCGGTGAGATGCTCGTCCGCTTTTTGCGTGACGAAGGCGTCAAATATATCTACGGGTACCCGGGCGGTGCTCTCCTGCATGTTTACGATGCCCTGTTCAAAGAACCGGAAGTGACTCACATCCTGGTTCGTCACGAACAAGCGGCAACCCATATGGCTGACGGTTATGCCCGTGCCACCGGTAAAGCCGGCGTGGTATTGGTGACGTCCGGTCCTGGCGCCACAAACGCCATCACCGGTATCGCGACCGCCTATATGGACTCGATTCCAATGGTGATCATTTCCGGTCAGGTGCCAAGCACCATGGTCGGCACCGACGCGTTCCAGGAAACCGACATGATCGGTATCTCCCGGCCGATCGTGAAGCACAGCTTCATGATCAAGCACGCCTCGGAAATCCCGGAAGTCATGAAGAAGGCGTTCTACCTGGCGCAATCCGGTCGTCCGGGCCCGGTCGTGGTCGATATCCCGAAAGACATGACCAACCCGGCCGAGAAGTTCGAATACATCTTCCCGAAGAAAGCCAAGCTGCGTTCCTACAGCCCGGCCGTTCGTGGTCACTCCGGGCAAATCCGCAAGGCAGCAGAAATGCTTCTGGCGGCCAAGCGTCCGGTCATGTACTCCGGTGGCGGCGTAATTCTCGGCAACGGTTCCGCACCGCTGACCGAACTGGCGAAAATGCTCAACCTGCCCGTGACCAACACGTTGATGGGCTTGGGTGGTTTCCCGGGGACTGATCGTCAGTTCATCGGCATGCTCGGCATGCACGGTAGTTACACCGCCAACCTGGCGATGCACCATGCTGACGTGATCCTGGCTGTCGGTGCACGCTTCGACGATCGCGTGATCAATGGCGCAGCGAAGTTCTGCCCGAACGCCAAGATCATTCACATCGACATCGACCCGGCTTCGATTTCCAAGACCATCAAGGCCGACGTGCCAATCGTGGGTCCTGTCGAGAGCGTCCTGACCGAAATGGTCGCGATCCTCAAGGAAATCGGCGAGACCCCGAACAAGGAGTCCGTGGCCAGTTGGTGGAAGCAGGTGGATGAATGGCGCGGTGATCGCGGCCTGTTCCCTTACGAAAAGGGCGACGGCAGCCTGATCAAGCCGCAGACCGTGATCGAAACCCTCTGCGAAGTGACCAAGGGCGATGCCTTTATCACTTCCGACGTTGGCCAGCACCAGATGTTCGCGGCGCAGTACTACACGTTCAACAAGCCAAATCGCTGGATCAACTCCGGTGGTCTGGGCACCATGGGCTTCGGTTTTCCGGCGGCCATGGGCATCAAGTTGAGCTTCCCGGATGACGACGTTGCCTGCGTAACCGGTGAAGGCAGTATCCAGATGAACATCCAGGAACTGTCGACCTGCCTGCAATATGGCTTGCCAGTCAAAATCGTCATCCTCAACAACGGTGTTCTGGGGATGGTTCGTCAGTGGCAGGACATGAGCTACGGCAGCCGCCACTCACACTCCTACATGGAATCGCTGCCTGACTTCGTCAAGCTGGCTGAAGCCTACGGCCACGTTGGCGTACGCATCACTGAATCGAAAGATTTGAAGTCGAAGATGGCAGAAGCGTTCGCCATGAAGGATCGCCTGGTCGTGATCGATATTTCGGTCGACACCAGCGAGCACGTCTATCCGATGCAGATCAAAGACGGCTCGATGCGCGATATGTGGCTGAGCAAGACGGAGCGTACTTAATCATGCGGCACATTATTTCCTTGCTTCTGGAAAACGAACCCGGCGCTTTGTCTCGCGTAGTCGGCCTGTTCTCGCAGCGCAACTACAACATCGAAAGCCTGACCGTGGCCCCGACCGAAGACCCGACCCTGTCGCGTCTGACGCTGACCACCGTTGGCCACGATGAAGTCATCGAGCAGATCACCAAAAACCTGAACAAGCTGATCGAAGTGGTCAAGCTGGTGGACCTCTCGGAAAGTGCTCACATCGAGCGCGAACTGATGCTGGTCAAGGTCAAGGCCACTGGCGCCCAACGCGCCGAGATCAAACGCACCACCGATATTTACCGTGGACAGATCGTCGACGTCAGCGCCAGCGTGTATACCGTTCAATTGACCGGTACCAGCGACAAGCTCGACAGCTTCATTCAGTCCATCGGCACCGCATCGATTCTGGAAACCGTCCGTAGCGGCGTGACCGGCATTGCCCGCGGCGACAAAGTACTCAGCATCTAAACCAAATTAGCGAATGGCCTGAACGGCCTGGATATAAAGGGGAAATTCATGAAAGTTTTCTACGATAAAGACTGCGACCTGTCGATCATCCAGGGCAAGAAAGTTGCCATCATCGGTTACGGTTCCCAGGGCCACGCCCAAGCGTGCAACCTGAAAGACTCCGGTGTCGACGTTACCGTTGGTCTGCGTAAAGGTTCGGCCACTGTTGCCAAAGCTGAAGCTCATGGCCTGAAAGTGACCGACGTTGCTTCCGCTGTTGCTGCGGCCGACCTGGTCATGATCCTGACCCCGGACGAGTTCCAGTCCTCGCTGTACAAGAATGAAATCGAGCCGAACATCAAGAAAGGCGCCACCCTGGCCTTCTCCCACGGCTTCGCGATCCACTACAACCAGGTTGTTCCGCGTGCCGACCTCGACGTGATCATGATCGCGCCGAAAGCTCCGGGTCACACCGTACGTTCCGAGTTCGTCAAGGGCGGCGGTATCCCTGACCTGATTGCTATCTACCAGGACGCCTCGGGCAACGCCAAAAACGTTGCGCTGTCCTACGCCGCTGGCGTTGGTGGCGGTCGTACCGGCATCATCGAAACCACCTTCAAGGACGAGACCGAAACCGACCTGTTCGGCGAACAAGCCGTTCTGTGCGGCGGTACCGTTGAACTGGTAAAAGCCGGTTTCGAAACCCTGGTTGAAGCTGGCTACGCGCCGGAAATGGCCTACTTCGAGTGCCTGCACGAACTGAAACTGATCGTTGACCTCATGTACGAAGGCGGTATCGCCAACATGAACTACTCGATCTCCAACAACGCTGAGTACGGCGAGTACGTGACCGGTCCGGAAGTGATCAACGCCGAATCCCGTCAGGCCATGCGCAACGCCCTGAAACGTATTCAGGACGGCGAATACGCCAAAATGTTCATCAGCGAAGGCGCAACCGGCTACCCTTCGATGACCGCCAAGCGTCGTAACAACGCCGCTCACGGTATCGAAGTCATCGGCGAGCAACTGCGCTCCATGATGCCGTGGATCGGTGCCAACAAGATCGTCGACAAAGCCAAAAACTAAGTCGTTGTCCCTTGTATGAAAAAACGCGGCCTCGGCCGCGTTTTTTCGTTTAAGGCGGTGGTTCTGGTATAAAGCTGCAGCGTTTGTGGCCGAACTGTCGTCCTCAAGCACCTGTCGAATTTTCTTCAAACCGTTGCAAGGTAATGTCCATGAGCGAACGTCCCGAAGAGCCGAACAAGGCTTCTGACGCCGAAAGCCTGTTGCCCATCGATGAGCACATCGAAGAAGGGCACGACGCAGAAGGTCGTAAAGTCCGGCATCGTGGTATCTATCTGCTGCCGAATCTGTTCACCACTGCGAACCTGTTCGCAGGGTTTTACTCCATCATCAATTCGATGAGCGCCCAGGCTGCGTTGAGTGCCGGTGATTCGGCGAACGCGAGCAAGTATTTCGCGTTCGCCGCGATCGCTATTTTCGTCGCCATGGTGCTCGACGGCCTCGACGGTCGTGTCGCGCGCATGACCAATACGCAAAGTGCCTTTGGCGCCGAGTACGACTCGCTGTCGGATATGGTCGCGTTCGGTGTTGCACCGGCGTTGCTGGCATTCGGTTGGGCGTTGGGCGACATGGGCAAGGTCGGCTGGATGGTTGCCTTCATCTATGTAGCAGGCGCGGCGTTGCGTCTGGCGCGTTTCAATACGCAGGTTGGCACGGCCGATAAACGTTACTTCATCGGTCTGGCCAGTCCGGCAGCGGCCGGTGTGGTGGCGGGGATTGTCTGGGCATTCAGTGATTACGGGATCCAGGGTTCGAAGATGTCGTTCCTGGTCGCGTTGATGGTGGCGGCTGCCGGCATGCTGATGGTCAGCAACATCAAGTACAACAGCTTTAAAGAGCTGGACTTGAAGGGGCGCGTACCGTTTGTGGCGATCCTTGCGGTGGTGCTGGTGTTCGCCGTGGTCTTCAGTGATCCGCCGCGCATTCTGTTGCTGGTGTTCCTCGCTTACGCGGCTTCCGGCCCGGTTCAGTACCTGTTGCATCTTCGTCGGCACAAAAAAGCCGAGTGATGTAATTTCCCGCATACTCCGCAGTCTATGGGTGCATCTGTCCTCCAAAGCTGCGGAGTTGCCATGTTGATCAAAGTCCCCAAAGCGTCCGACTGCTACGAGTCGGATGTCACGCCTGAGTCCATTTATCTCTCTCGCCGCCAATTGCTGGGGGCTACTGCTGCCGGTATCGCCGTCAGTAGCCTGCCGCGCTGGGCCAATGCCGACGATGCGGCGCGGTATGCCGATGTCGAGCCGGGCAAGGCACCTGCATGGTTCACCGAGAAGCTGCCTTCTACTAAATGGGGGGCGGTCAACGTCAAGGATGAGGCGATCACGCCTTATAAAGACGCCACTCACTACAACAACTTTTATGAGTTCGGTACCGATAAGGGCGACCCGGCGGCGAATGCGGGCTCGCTGAAAACCGAACCATGGAGTGTGGTGGTCGACGGGGAGGTGGGTAAGCCAGGGCGCTATGCGCTGGAAGACTTCATGAAGCCTTACCAGTTGGAGGAGCGTATCTATCGTTTGCGCTGTGTCGAGGCGTGGTCGATGGTCATTCCGTGGATCGGTTTTCCAATCTCGGCGCTGCTCAAGCAGGTCGAGCCAACGTCCAAGGCCAAATACATCCGTTTTGAAACCTTGCAGGATCCCAAGAGCATGCCTGGCCAGCGTTCAGGGTTTGCCCTGATCGATTGGCCTTATGTAGAAGGCTTGCGGTTGGATGAGGCGATGAATCCACTGGCGATTCTGGCGGTGGGTATGTATGGCCGCGAGTTACCGAATCAGAACGGTGCGCCTCTGCGCTTGGTGGTGCCATGGAAGTACGGCTTCAAGAGCGTTAAATCCATCGTCCGTATCAGCCTGGTCAGCGAGCAGCCGAAGACGACCTGGCAGAGTATCGCGGCAGATGAATACGGCTTCTATGCGAATGTGAACCCGACGGTTGATCACCCACGCTGGACCCAGGCGCGGGAGCGGCGACTGCCCAACAGTCTGTTCAAGCCAAATGTGCGGGATACGCAGATGTTCAACGGCTACTCGGATGAAGTCGCTTCTTTATACACAGGGCTCGATCTGCGGAAGAATTACTGATGCGATTCCCGTACTGGCGTATAGGCGTTTTCATTGCGGCGGCAGTCTGGCCGATGCTGTGGTTGTATCAGGCTCTCGGGGATTTGCTCGGGCCCGATCCTGGCAAAGTGCTGGTGGATCGGCTGGGCTTGGGGACGTTGGTGTTGTTGTTGATCACTCTGAGCATGACACCTATGCAGAAGCTCACCGGTTGGGCAGGGTGGATTGCAGTGCGCCGACAGCTGGGGCTCTGGTGTTTTGCCTATGTGGTTTTGCATCTGTGTAGTTATATGGCGTTTATTCTGGGTTTCGATTGGTCGCAGCTGACTGTCGAGTTGCGTAAGCGGCCCTACATAATAGTGGGGGCTTTGGGTTTTCTCGGATTGTTGGCGCTGGCGGTGACGTCAAATCGCTACAGTCAGCGTCGTTTGGGGTCGCGCTGGAAGAAGCTGCATCGTCTGGTCTATGTGATTCTTGGCCTGGGTTTGCTGCATATGCTGTGGATCGTGCGTGCTGATCTCGAGGAATGGGCGATCTATGCCTTTGTAGGCGCGGTGCTTCTGTTGCTGCGTATTCCGCCAGTGATGCGTCGGATCCCGCGTTTGCTGGCTAAAAAGCAGGTTTTGCAAGAAAAGCGAAATTAACGGTTGACGGCAGATTCAGGATGTCTATAATTCGCCCCACTTCCGGCGCAGTCGAAACGGAAAACTCCTTGAGATTCAATGAGTTATGTAGGTTTCGGCGGCAGGTTGCTTCAGTTCAACGAAGCCAAAAGGAAGTTGAAAAAGAGGTGTTGACAGCAGCGTGTAACGCTGTAGAATTCGCCTCCCGCTGACGAGAGATCGGAAGCGCAAGTGGTTGAAGTTGTTGAAGAAATCTTCGAAAACTTCTGAAAATA